>JAOZQC010000424.1 GCA_029932425.1 Planctomycetota bacterium
AGTCGAGCCGGAGGACGGCCTCCGCGCGGTCGAGGGTCAGGCTCTCCCAGTCGAGACCCTCGATGCGGATCCGCGGCATGGCGGGGATGGGGAGCTCGCCCGCCTGGCGGACGGGGACCTCGAGGGTCCCCGCCGGGGAGTCGACCACGAAGGTCAGCTCCGCGGACCAGGGGATGGCGTTGCCGGGGCGCACGTCCGGCAGGGCCTTCATGACGTTCCGGAACCCGATCTTCGCGGAGAAGGGAATGCGCCCCCGGGCGCCGGCGGGGATGAGGAGCTGCTCGTCGGTCTTGCCGGAGAAGAAGGTGCGCCCCCGGCTCGCGAAGGCGTACCCGAGGCGCGTCACCGGCAGGGGCACGGAGTAGGGGTTTCCGATCTCCGCGGTGAGGTCCACGGTCACGTCCTCGAGGGAGATGTCGCGCAGGCCCACGTCCACGATCCGAACGGTGGGCTTCTCGATCCCCCCGAGGAGGCTCCCGAGCTGTCCGCAGGAAGCGAGGAGGAGCAGGGCTCCGAACGTGGCGGGCAGGGTTCTCATCCTGGTGGTCATGGGTCTCCTCGACGAGCAGGCCGGGCCGTGCCGATCCATTGTATGCCCCTGCTTAGGGGATCGATACCCCAAGATGATGGGCTCCATCGGCTTTTTTGCTCCCTCCATGGCATCTCCTCTTGACGGAGAGCCGCCCGCTCTCCAGAATGGGGACCGTCCTGCGTCTCCCGGGAGGAGGAGCTCCACCCTTGCGGGAATACTCTGCCATGCTCTTCCGCGGTCTCCTCGAAACCATCGATCCCGCCTGGGATTCGCGGGCTCCCGAGGAGAGGCGCGAGATCGTGGACTGGTTCTCCTCCACCTCGGTGGCGATCTCCCGGCAGTACTTCCTCCGGGATCCGTGTCACGACGCCTCGGACGTGCTCCAGGACATCCTGGTCAAGCTCTTCACAAAGTTCTCCCCCGCGGACGCCCCCCATCGGCTTCTCACGGAGAAACCGTGCATGAGGAAGCTCATGGGCTGGCGGGCCATGGACCGGGTGGACTGGGAGAACGCGGAGAAGCGGAGCGCCCGGCGGAAGACCTCCCTGTCCGAGGCGGGGACCCGCCTGGTGGACCGCCGCCTTCCCGCTCCCGACCGGGCGGCGGAGATCGCCGACGAGGAGCGCCGGTTCCGCCGGGAGATCCGGGACCCCGTCGAGCGGAAGGCCTACCTGCTCTTCCGGACCGGCCTCCCACCCCGGGAGGTGGCCCGCATGCTCCGCCTCCCGGTGGCGGAAGCCGTGCGGATCCGGGACGCCCTGGCCGACGCCCTGGCCGGGCGTCTCGGCGATCGGGGGTGATGACCCGCCGGTGACCGTCCGGTGCTCTCTCTCGACGCATGCGGACGGCACGGCCTCTCCTCCTTCTCCTGCTGTGGCTCTCCGCTCCCGCCTTCTCCGCCGGGAACGGCCGGGAGGCCCTCTTCCGGGCTCTCGACCTCGAGCGCGCGGAGGGGAAGTTCGCGAAGGCGCTCGAGCTCTACCGCCTTGCCGCCGCCTCTTCCGATCCGGAGGTGCGGGGCCGGGCGCGGCTGGGGGAGGCGCGTTGCCTCCGGCGCCTCGATCGGGCCGGGGAGGCGGAGAAGGTGCTCGCCGTCCTGGTCCGGGGACCGGCCCCCGCGGAGGTGCTGGAGGAGGCCCGGCGGGATCTCGCCCGCCTCCGGGAGGCCCTCCGGGCGAAGAAGGGCCCCGCCGCTCCGAGCGCTTCCCCGGGGGAGCGCGAGCGAATGCACCGCGCGGAGCTGGCCCGCTACGCTCTCGAGCAGGCCCGGGCCCTCTACCGGGAAGCCCGCTTCGACGAGGCGCGGATCTGGGCGAAGCGCGCCCTGGAACAGGACCCCTCCAACGCCGCCGCCCGCGACCTGTGGCGGCGGCTCGGCGCCTCCCTGGGGGAGCGGGAGCGCATCGTCCGCGAGGTGCTCGGCATCCTCGAGCGGGAGAGACGCCTGAGGGCGAAGGAGCTGCAGCTCGAGGCCGACGCCCTCATCTCCGCCGGAGAGGAACTCCTGCTCCGGGGGAACCTCGCAGGGGCGGCGGCGCGGTTCGGGGAGTGCCTCGCCCTGGTGGCCGCCCACCCGTCGTTCCGGCGGGAGCTGGCGGTGCGCCGGGAGACGGCGGCGGCCCGGCTGGAGCGGGTCCGGCTCCGGGCGGGGGAGAGCGGGACGCTCCCCGCCCCGCCTCCGCCCGCGGCGCCCGGTCCCGAGGATCGATGGGGGACCACGCTGCGCACGCTCATCGAGCAGATCCCGTCGGTGGCGGGCCTCGGCCGGGACACCCTCCGCATCCACGACCTGGCCCCCCTCGACGATCCCGCCCTGGGTCCGGCGGCGGTACCCGACGAGCTCTCCCTCTCCGCGAGGCGCCCGCCGCCGGGTCCGCTGCTCGCCCCGCTGCTCCCGTTGCTCTTTCCGCCGGAGCGGGGGGAAGCTCCGCTCACGGCGGTGAGCCGGGACACCGATCTCCTGGTGGTCGCCTCCCCCGGCGTCCAGGACGGGGTGGAGGCGCTTCTCGAGCGGCTCGCGGCGGGCCAGGATCCACCCCTCGGCCTGACGCTCGCCGTGTGGGCCGCGGAACCCGCCGTCCTGAGCGAGGTGGCGGCCGCGGCGGGGGCGGTGTTCCGTCCGGCGGGTGAGGGAGCCGTGGGGGTGCTGGAACCCGCGGTGGCGGATCGGCTTCTGCGGGAGCTCGGGGAAGGGGGGCGGGGAGAGTCGCTCGGCACCCTGGAAACGACGGTCCCGCCCGGTCGCGCGCTGGGCCTGGAGCGGACGAGGGTCCTCGCCCTCCCCTCGCCCGGGGGCGGAGGATCCGCGCGGAGCCTGGCGAGCGGCCTGGGCGTGGACCTGCTCGCCCTGCGCTCGGGCGAGGGCGCGGTGGTGGCCCTCGCGGCCCGGACCACGCGGGCGTCCCGGAGCCTGAGCCTCCCCTCCCCGGAGGGAGATCGGTTCGCGGTTCCCCCCGTGGACCGGGAGCGCGTGTCCGCGGCGGTGCGGATCCCCGCGGGACGGGTGCTGGCGGTGGCGGGGCTCGGGAATCCCTTCGATGCCCCCACCCTGCCCCGCCGGGCCATGCTCCTCGTTCTCCGCGTGGAGACCGGGATCGACGCCCCCCCCGCGGAGAGTCCTTCCCCGGGCGGCGGACCGGCGCCCGGCCCCGCGGCGGCCGTGGACCTGGGGCCGCTCCTCCACGCGGTGCCGGACCATCCCGCCCCTCCCTTCCGCGGCACGCGCTCCGCTCCCTCGGAGGGCCGGGAGGGGTTCCTCCTGCGCTATCTCGAGGACGCCGCGGGGGCCGGCGCCCTCTCCGGGTCCGACACCTCTCTCACGCTGGTACGGGGAGCGGTGTGGGTGCGGGGGGACCGGGCCCTCCTCACCCGGGTCCGCGAGGCGGTGGAGGGGCTCCTCGCCACGAGGGACCGCCTGATCCGGGTGCGCTTCCGGGCCGCCGCGCTCACCGCGGAGGAGGAGTCGGAGATCCTGCGCGGGCTCGTGCCGGCGGGCGAGGTGCGGGAAGGGGAGGGGGCGCGTCTCTTTCGGGTCCGCGGCGACACGCTG
>JAOZQC010000034.1 GCA_029932425.1 Planctomycetota bacterium
GGCCCGCGACTTCCGGGTGGTCACGAAGAGGCGCCTTCCAGAAGGATGGATCGCCAGGCCGGCGGGTCCCGCGAACGGCAGGGCCAGGAGGGCCTCGCCGGTGCCGGCGTCGATGACCAGCACGCGGTTCTCCTTCGGGTTGATCCCGTAGGCCAGCCCCCGTCCCGCGATGTCCACCCGCGGATCGAGCACCAGCTCCGTGGGGTCCCCCACGATGGCGGTGCGCATGTCGAAGGACCCCCGGGACCCGAGCGACAGGTCCACCACCCCGAAGCTCATCCGGTTCGACCAGTACACCGCCTCGGGCACGCGGGCGAAGCCCGGCTCCGGCTCCTCCGCCGCCGCGTGGAAGACGGGGGTCTCCCCCGCCAGGGCGTTCCCCGCGAGGTCGGTGATCTCCCCCTCCTCTAACACCATCTCGAAGGTCCCTCCCGGCGGGAGGCCGGGCCACCCGAGAGGAGTGAAGGCGAGGCGACGGCCGCCCCGGTCCACGGTGAGGGCGCCCGCCACCCGCCGCCTGGCCCCCGCGGTGACCTCGAACACCCTCACGCTGTCCACGTTCACGGTCCGGGCGTCGACGGGCTCGGTGAACGTCACCTCGAGGGGCTGGTCCCGGCGCACTCCGTCGGGCGTCCGGGAGAGAATGCGCGGGGGATAGACGTCCGGTCCCACCGTGAAGGTGCGGGCCTCGCCCGTTCCGGGGAACGCCACGGTGTACTGGCCGGGAGGCAGCGGCCGGGCCTCGGGGACGAAGACCCGCTCCGTGTCCCGGGGCGCCTCGAAACGGCCCGGCACCGCCCGGCCCCGCTCGTCGAGCACCTCGATCTCCGGAGGCCCGGGCACGGAGGGGAAGAGGATGCTCACCCGGGAGGGGGCCCGGTCCACGGGCACCGCCGTGCCCGCCGCCGGGATCACCATGGGGCCGTCCTCCGCGAGGGCGGCCGCCGGACCCGGGAAGGAAAGGGCGGCCGGGAGAAGAAGCGCCGCCGGGAGAAGAAGGAAGAACGCGCGCATGCCCGCCTCCGATCCGGCCCGCTTCCCCGCCGCGGAGAAGGGCCGATGCCCCGGTCCCGACCCGGCCCCCATCCTACGTGGTAGGATGCCCCGCGTGAAGCGTCTCCTCGCTCCCGCGCTGGTGCTTCTTCTCGCGGTCCCCGCCCTCTCCCCGTGCCGCCCCCCCCGGGAGGTCCTCGACCGGTGGCTCGCGCGGGCGGAGGCGATGCTCGACGACTACGAGTACCGCCGGGCGGAGGAGATCTTCCTGCGCGTCCTCGCCGCCCGGCCGGAGAGCTACCGCGCCACCCGCGGCCTGGCCCGGGCGGCCACGGGGGTCGGCGAGTACCCCCGGGCGGCGGCTCTCTTCCGCCGGGCCGCCCGCCTCGATCCCCGGGCCGCCGCCCCGGAACGCGGTCTCGGATGGCTGGCCCTGAGCCTGGACCGCCGGGCGGAAGCCCGCCGCCACTACGAGGCGGCCCTCCGGCTCGACCCGGAGGATCCCGGCGCCCTCTCCGGCCTGGCCCGGGTGCTCATCGAGGAGAAGGAGTACGAGGCCGCGGGCGAGCTCCTCGACCGGGCCGAGGCCCGGGGGGCGGACCTCGCCACCGTGCACCTCACGCGGAGCGAGTGGTATTTCCGGCAGGGGGACATGACGAACGCGGCCCGGAGCGTGCGCAAGGCCCTGGCGATCTCCCCCCGGGACCTCGGCGCCAACCTCCGCCTCGCGGCGGGATTCCTGGAACGGGACCGCAAGCCCTGGACTCCCCCGGAGGTGCCGGAGGCCTGGGACCGGGCGGTGAACCGGGGAGTCTCCCTCTACCGGGCGCTGGACCTCGAGGGGGCGGAACGCGTGTTCGCGGCGCTCGACGACGACCGGGCCGCGGACATGCGTCCCGCCTTCTTCCGCGGCCTCGCGGCCCTGCGCCGGGGATGGACCCGGGAAGCGATCCGCCATCTGCGGCGGGTCCTCGACCGGGAGCCGGAGAACACGCTGGCCCGCAACGCCTATGCCGTGGCCTACCGGGAGAAGATCGCGGCCCAGCGGGCGGAGTACGGGGGAGGGCCCGGGGGGCGGGACCGCCTCCGGCCCCTCGCCCGGGCCCTGCCGGCGGGACCCGTGCCGGGGATCGAACGCATCGTCCGGAGCTACCCGCGCCTCCTCCCCCGGGAGCGGCGCGCCATCCGGCGGGCGGCCCGTCCTTTCGCCCGCTTCTTCCCCATTCTCGCGGGGGTGGGCGTGCGCCACGACATCCTCGGCTTCGAGGAGGGGGTCTGCGACGCCCCCGAGCGCTCCTGGCTCCGGGACCGCCGGACTCCCGACGGGCGGTGGTACGGGGGCCTGCGCGGCGTGGGAGGGCGCGTGGCGGCCACGGGCATCGAGGCCGTGCGGGAGGCCGCCGACCTCCGGTATCACACCTTCGCGCACGAGCTGGCGCACCAGGTGCACATCTACGCCCTGGGGCCGGAGCGGCAGGCGAGGATCCGGGAGCTCTACGTACGGGCCAAGAAGGAGAATCGCTGCCTCGATTACTACGCGGCGAGCAACGACCGGGAGTACTTCGCCCAGGGTTACGAGGCCTTCGTGAGCGTGGTGAAGTCCCCCTTCCTGCCCGCCCTCCGCCGCCACACCCGCGCCGAGCTCCGGGAGCGAGACCCCGCCCTCTTCCGCTTCCTTGCGGAGATCACGGGGACCCCGGACCCCGACCCGGGCCTCGAGCCCCTCGCCCCGCGGATCCTGGCCTTCTACGAGTGGTCGGGAGACCCGGTCGCCCTCTCCCGGATCCGGTCGCTCCTGGCCCCCCTCCTGGCGCCCGCGGCGGCGCCCGGCCGGTCCCGCTGAAGCTCCGGGACACCCGAAAACCGTGCGAAATCCCTCTTTCCGAAGCCCGGGGAAAAGTAACCTGTCACGTTTCCCGTCCGGAAGCACCGGCGCTCCCGGAATGGAGGCGACCCAGAAGGCTCTGACCCCAAGTCGAGGACTCGAGAACCATGTCAGACAAGAAGGCGGACCTGGCCGGCCCCGGCATCAGCACCTACGAGGAGGTGGAGAAGATCCTCCCCACCGATTACGAGCCCCTCCAGACCCCCAAGGAGAGGATGAAGGCGCTGTACGCCATCAAGTCCTACATCGAGGAGAACCTCTGCCGGGAGCTCGGCCTGCAGATGGTGCAGGTGCCGCTCATCGTGAGCAAGGAGAGCGGCGTCAACGACATGCTCGACCGGGACGGGTCCCGGACCCCCGTCGAGTTCCCCTGCGGCCTCGGGCTGGAGAAGCCCATCCAGGCCCAGATCGTCCAGGCGGCCACCAAGTGGAAGCGGGTGGCGCTCCGGCAGTTCGACTGCGAGGTCGGCGAGGGGATCTGCACCGACATGCGGGCGGTGCGGAAGGACTACTTCCTCGACCACGACCACTCGAGCTACGTGGACCAGTGGGACTGGGAGAAGGTGATCACCGAGGCCGACCGCAACCTCGACTACCTGAAGGACACCGTGCGCCGGATCTGGAAGGTCATCCGGGGCGCCGGCGAGTACGCCCGGGAGCGGTTCCCCGAGCTCCGCACCGACAAGTACCCGGAGCTCCCCGAGGAGCTCACCTTCCTCCACGCCGAGGAGATCCTCGACATGTACCCGGACCTCCCCCGCAAGCAGCGGGAGACGAAGGTCCTCCAGGAGTACCCGGCGATCTTCATCATCGGCATCGGCTGGCCTCTCGAGGACGGCTACCCCCACGAGATGCGGGCGGCGGACTACGACGACTGGATCACCGAGACCATCGAGAAGAACGGCAAGAAGATGCACGGGCTGAACGGTGACATCCTCGTCTGGAACCCCGTCACCAGGCGCCGCCACGAGCTCACCTCGATGGGCATTCGGGTGACCAAGGAGACCCTGGTCGAGCAGATGAAGATGGCGGGGCTCGAGGAGGACCTCAAGCTTCCCTACCACCAGATGATCCTGAACGACGAGATCCCCCTCTCCATCGGCGGCGGCATCGGCCAGGCGCGGACCTACATGTACCTCCTCCGCACCGCCCACCTGGGCGAGGTCACGGTGACGGTGTGGCCCGACCGGCTGAAGGAGATTTGCGAGAAGAAGAACATCCACGTGCTCCGGTAGCAGGGGAAGCGCCGGAAAGAAGAGATCCCCACGGGGAGTCCTCCGGGCTCCCCATTCTCTTCGGTCGAGCGCTCCGCGGGGCCCGCCCCTCCCCGGCCGGGCCCCCCTTGAAACATCGGTGACAGGCGTAGATCTTTCGGAAAGGCGAGAAAGGCATGCCGGTCACAAGTGTTTCATCGCCGGCACGCCGGACGAGAGACGCGGGGAGCCGCCGGGCTCCCCGTTGTCCCCGACCTCCCCTTCGCGTATAAAGACCTGCGGAAACCTGGTCAGCGAGGGCGATCGAAGAGCGGGGTGCGTTGTGGGCGGAGTGGGAATCGACATCGGGTCGGCATTCGTCTCCCTGGCCTTCGTGGACGACGCCGGGAAGGTCACCCAGACGGGGTACGCCCGCCACGAGGGCGACATCCCCGGCACGATGCGGCGCCTCCTGCCCCGGATCACGCTCTCCCGGGCGCGGTACGCGGGGGCCACGGGCTCCGGGGCGGAGGGCATCGAGGGTCTTCCCCGGACCTTCGACCCCATCGTGGCCATCGTGGAAGGGACGCGCCATCTCCTCCCCGGGATCCGGAACATCCTCTACATCGGGGCCGGTTCCTACCACCTCATCCGCTTGGGGCCGGACGGCGAGTACCGGCGCCACACGAGCAACAGCGCCTGCGCCTCGGGCACGGGCGCGTTCCTCGACCAGCAGGCCTATCGCCTGAACTTCCTGCCCGAGGAGCTGGCGGACCGGGCGGCGGCCTGCCGGTCCTGCCCCAACGTGGCCACCCGCTGCTCCGTCTTCGCCAAGACGGACATGATCCACCTCCAGCAGGACGGGTACCCCCCGGAAGACATCGCGGCCGGGCTCTGTCGCGGCCTCGCCCGGTCCACGGTGGACGCCCTGCTCCGAGGCCAGCGGGTGACGGGTCCCACCGCGGTGGTGGGCGGCGTCGCCCGGAACGGGGCGGTGGTGAAGGGCGTGGAGGAACAGCTCGGCTTCCCGGTCCGGGTCCCCGCCCGGCCCGAGCTGGTGGCAGCCGTCGGGGCCGCGATCGCGGGCCGGAAGGCGGGGGAGCCCTGCCGCCTGGCTCCCCACCGCCTCCGTCCCCGGGCCTCCCGCTCCCGGCGCCAGGCCCTGCGCCCCCCTCTCGCCCTCGTCCTCTCCGACTACCCCGACTTCACCCCCGCGCTGGCTTACGTGGACGGGAACGACACCGAAGTCACCCTCGTCCGGCGCTACCCGGCGGGCACCACGATCCCCGTGGCCCTGGGGATCGACATCGGCTCCACCTCCACCAAGTGCACCCTGGTGGACGAGGATCGCCGCATGGTGGCCCACCTCTACCGGAAGACGGCGGGCGATCCCATCGGGGCCACCCAGCTCCTCTTCGCAGGGATCCTGGACCTCGCGGAGAAGCAGGAGATCCACTTCGAGGTGCGAGGGGCGGGGACCACCGGGTCCGGCCGGAAGCTCATCCGCCGTCTCATCGGGGCCGAGTTCGAGAGGGACGAGATCACGGCCCACGCCCTGGCCGCCACCTTCCTCGACCCCAAGGTGGACACGATCCTGGAGATCGGCGGCCAGGACGCCAAGTTCACCCAGCTCGAGAACGGCGTGGTCTACAACTCGGTGATGAACTACGTCTGCGCCGCGGGCACGGGCTCCTTCATCGAGGAGCAGGCGCGCAAGCTCGGCATCTCCATCCACGAGTACGCGGACTTCGCCATGGGAGTGGAGGCCCCCCTCACGTCGGACCGATGCACGGTGTTCATGGAGCGGGACCTCGATCTCCTCCTCTCGGCGGGCTGGAGCCGCCGTGAGGTGGCCGCCGCCGTGCTCCACTCCGTCCGGGACAACTACCTGAACAAGGTGGTGAACGGGCTCCACATCGGGGACCGGGTCTACTTCCAGGGGGCCACGGCTCGGAACCGGGCGCTCATCGCGGCCTTCGAGATGGAGCTCCGAAAGCCCATCCTCGTCTCCCCCTACTGTCATGTCACCGGCGCCCTGGGGATGAGCCTCATGATCCTCGCGGAGGGGGTCCGGACCCCCACCTTCAAGGGGCTCTCCTTCGCCAACCGGAAGTTCCACACCGAGACGGAGGAGTGCACCCTCTGCACGAACCGGTGCACCATGACCGTGGTCCGCACCGACGACGAGGTGGTGGCCTGGGGCGCCCGCTGCGGGCGCGAGTACTCGGAGCTCCGGCGCCGCAGGGAGAAGATCCGGGGCTACACGCTGGTCCGGGACCGGGAGCGGCTCCTCTTCGGGACCGGGCGCCGCCGGGGCCCGGAGGCCGCGCCCCCCCGAGCCCGGGTGGGGCTGCCCCGCTCGCTCACCACCTGGTCCTACCTGCCGTTCTGGCGGGCGTTCGTGGAGTCCCTCGGCTGCGAGCTCGTCCTCTCCCGGAAGTCGGGGAAGGAAGTGCTCGAGGAGGGGCTCCGGCACGTCACCGCGGAGTTCTGCGCACCGGTGGTGATGAGCCACGGGCACGTGGCGGACTTCGCGGACCGGGAGGTCGACCTCCTGATCCTCCCCCAGATGATCCGCGCCGAGCAGCCGGGGAAGGCCACGGATTCCCACTTCTGTCCCTACGTCCAGGGCCACGCCTCCGTCATCCGGAGCCTGGCCGGGCTCGGCCTCGATCCCGACCGGATCGTGACTCCCACGGTGATGCTGAACCGGAGCGAGAGGTGGCAGGCGGCCGAGATGTACGAGACGGTGGGGCGCCGGCTCGGCGCCACCCGGCGGGAGATCCGGGCCGCCCTCCGGGCCGCCCTCGAGGCGGACCGGGAGTTCCGGGAAGCGGTGCGCCGGCGGGGCCGGGAGGAGCTGGCCCGCCTGGAGCGGGAGGGGGGGCGCGGGGTGGTGCTCCTCGGCCGCCCCTACAACGCCCTCGATCCCGGCATGAACCTCGAGCTTCCGAAGAAGATCGCGGAGAAAGGCGTCACCGTGTTCCCCCTGGACGCCCTGCCCGTGGGCCCGGACGACATCTCCGAGGACTGGCGGAACATGTACTGGGCCTACGGCCAGCGGATCCTGGCCGCCGCGGAGTACGTGGCTTCCCGGGAGGACCTCTTCGCCATCTTCTTCACCTCGTTCTCCTGCGGGCCGGACTCCTACATCCTCTCCTACGTGAAGGAGGTGATGAACCGGGCCGGCAAGCCTTTCCTCGTCCTGCAGCTCGACCAGCACGGAGCGGACGCCGGCTACATGACCCGCGTGGAGGCCGCCCTCGAGTCGTTCCGGAGCTGGCGGCCCCGGGCGTTCCGGCCCCCCCCCCCCCCGGGCGCGGGCCGGCTCACACCCGACCGCAAGGTCTTCATCCCGCCCATGGATCCCTTCGGCGCCCGGCTCCTCGCCGCCGCCTTCCGCGGTTTCGGTTACCCCGCGGAGGTCCTCGTGGAGACGGAGGAGACCCTGGCCCTGGGGCTCAAGCACACCCTCGGGGGGGAGTGCGTCCCCTGTCCCACCACGGTGGGGGCCTTCCTCGCGGCCCTCGAGCGGGAGGGCCGGGCGCCGGGCCGGGCGGCCTTCTTCATGCCCACCGCCTGCGGTCCCTGCCGCTTCGGGCAGTACGCCACCCTGGACCGCCTGATCCTCGAGCGCCGGGGCCAGGGGGAAGTGCTCATCCTCTCCCCCTCCGCCGTCAACGCCTACCAGGGGCTCCCCGAGGAGCTCCGGCGGATGGTGTGGGACGTGGTGCTCGTCTCCGACATCCTGCACAAGGTGGAGCTCTCCGTGCGCCCCTACGAGAGGGAGGCGGGCGCCACGGACCGGGCCGTGGATCGCGCACTCGAGGAGGTGGCGTCGGAGCTGGAGCGGGGGGGACGCGACCTGCCGGAGACCCTCCGCCGGGTCCTCCCGAGGATCTGGAGCTTGAAGGCCCCCGGTCCCTCCCGGCCGCGGGTGGGGATCGTGGGCGAGATCTACGTGCGCAACGACCCCTTCATCAACGACGACCTCGTGCGCACCATCGAGCGGCTGGGAGGCGAGGTGCACCTCTCCTCCCTGGCGGAGTGGATCCTCTACACCGACTACCTCCACCGGCACGGGATCGGTCCCACCCGGCGGAACCTGGGCCAGAGGATCTCGGCCCCCATCCGGGAGCGCTTCCTGTCGGCGAAGGAGAACCTCTACTACGGGATCGCGGCGCCCTTCCTGGGGGGACGGGAGGAGCCCCCCCTCGAGGACATCCTCCGCGCCGGAGAGAGGTTCGTCCCCCTGGAGTTCCAGGGCGAGGCGATCCTCACCATCGGCCGCGCCATCCTGCTCATCGAGAGGGAGGGCTGCCGGGCGGTGGTGAACGCATCCCCCACCTTCTGCATGCCGGGCACGGTGAGCGCGGCGATCTTCCCGAAGATCGAGCGGGAGCTCGGCGTGCCCGTGATCTCCATCTTCTACGACGGCTCCGGCGACCCGAACCGCGTCCTCGTCCCCCACCTCCACTACCTCACGGAGAGCCGGGGGGAGCCCGCCGCGGCGCGTGAAACGGAGGCCTGATCCCTCGTACACCGCCGCCCGGCGGAGCCGCCGATGCCCTCTCCTCTCCCCTACTTCACCTCGAGCGTGATGCGGTTGTTGAAGACGAGGCGGCGGTCGTTCGTGTGCCGCATCTCCTCCAGCACCACCCGGGTGTCGCTCGCCACCCGGCCCTTGAAGGCCGGCTTCCCGTTCACCAGGACCTCGATCTCCTGGTCGAGGTCGAACATCTCGTCGGAGACGAGGATCGTGAACCGCCGCACGCGCCAGGTGTCCACCTCCACCCGGTTCCCCTTCCCCTTCGCGGCCCGGATCCGGGGCAGGCTCCGGCGCACGTACCCCCCGAAATCGTCGAACCCGCCCTTGCTCTCCGTCTCCCCCGCCTCGTCGATCCGGATCCAGCGGAAGGTGTTCGCGGGGTAGCCCGCCTCGTACCCCTTCTTCGCGGGGTCGAACTGCCAGTCCACCGCTTTCGGGAGGGGATCCCGGGGATGCTTCCGGAGGAAGTCGCAGACCTCGTCCTTCATCTTCACGAACAGGAACGGATCGTGGGGGGCGCCCGGGACCAGCTTCCAGGCGAGGTCGAACTCCATCCCCTTCATGGCCTCCACGAGGGGCCGGACGTGCTCCAGCTTGAAGATCGAGTCCTTCTCCCCGTTGATGGCGAACCAGGGGATCTGGCGCAGGTTCACGAAGCGGGTCACTCCTCCGGGGGCCCCGATCACGGGCACGGCGGCGGCGTAGAAGGTGGCCTCCGTCTCCGCCAGGGCGTAGGTCCCGCGGCCGCCGTCCGAGTCGCCGGCGAGGTAGACCCGGTTCTCGTCCACGTTGAACCGCTGCTTCACGTACTCGAGGGCGTGATGCACGAGCTCCCGGACCGCCGTCTCCCCCCACTCGTGGCCGCCGAAGGTGGAGGGGCCGATCTTGATGAGACGGAGATCGTCCACCGCCCGGCCCAGCTCCCGCGCCTCGTGGGCTCCACCCCCCGGGGGGGGCTGGCGGACGGCCCCGTGGAGGAAGACGAGCACGCCGGTGGGCTTCCGCGGGCTGTAGCGGGCGGGCAGGTAGTACGTGAACTCCCGCGTGATCCCGTCCGCGCACTTCCACTTCTCCGTCCGATGCCGCGGGAGCCCCGACATGTAGGGCCGCCCCTTCCGGAGGCGCCTGACGAGCTTCTCGGCCCCCCTCTCCCCCTTGTAGCGCAGCAGCAGCTTCTTCAGGAGCTTGGCCGCCCGCGCCTCGTCCTCGGCGTCGACGTACCGCCACTCCTCCTTGTGCATCCGCGGGTTGTACTCTGCGGCCGGCGCCCCGCCGGCGAGGAGAAGGAAAGCCCAGAGGATCGCCAGATTTCGTGCGCGCACAGATCACCTCCCACCTCTCTCATACGCATCCCGGCGGGAAAGGTCAACCGGCTCGGAAGAGGGCGGCGATCTCCTCCCACACCGTTTCGGCCCCACCTTCCTCCGCCCATCGCTTCTTGCCCCAGGCCAGGAAAACCCCCAGCTTCCGGATCGCCTCGGGGGAGAGGGCGGCCGAAACCTCCCGAACGTCTCTCACGAGACGAATCCGACGCTCCACGTCTTCGTCCCAGAATATGGATGCATCTCCCATGGCCAGGGTGACCAGGAGTCGGACCTTCAGCCAAGGATCACGGGTCCGCCAGAGTGCGAGGACCTTCCGAGCCATGTGCCACCGGCCCCCGCCTTCCGCCTGGTCGGGACCCGAAGTGGCACGCTTCGCGAGCTCGGGCGCGAGATCACGAAGGCCCGCGATCCAGGCCGCCCAGATCGCTCCTTCGGTCGAATCATCTCCTCGCCGAATGCCGGCGCGCACGAGGCGCATGAGGACACCGCGCTGCTCCGCGGTGCCATCGATCGCGAGCAACGCCAGCGCCTGGAGGGTCTGGTTCTTCACGTACTCGTCATCCACGGTCCGATGGACCTCGACTATCCGCGCAAAGGAGTCCCGGCGTCCCCGGAGAGCGAGGGCCCGGCACGCATGTGCGAGTGTCCACTCGTCCTTCTCACGGTCCCGTCCGATCAAGGCGAGGAGGGCGGCGTCGATTTCCGCCGATGTCCATCGGTGGGGGTTGCGGGGCGGAACGAGGGCGTCGATCGCAGACCGGGCGTCTCCCTCCCGCTCTCCGAGGATCGCGAGCACCGCTTCCACCCGGCGCGTTTCCTCCGGGACCTCCTCTTCCCCCGCGAGGAGTCGAAGCCCCGCACAGACGAGGTCGGGGCGGGCCGTGGGCGTGAGCTCCCTGGCCAGGGCGAGCGCCCGGTCCCGATCCACGCGAGCCAGCTCCTCCAGGATCTCCGGGCCGTGCTCTCCTTCCCTTTCCCGGATCCACGCCTCGAGGACCTCAGCGTAAGCCGCAGGATCGAGAGCCCTCAGGCGATCCGCGGCCCAGAGCCGATCGTCGCCCCGGGAAAGCGCCACGCGACGGAGCGCCTCCGGAGCAGCGGCCACCGCCAACCTGCGCAAGCCGTGCCGGGCCTCCTCACGGAGGGCTTCCCGGGGACCGCTTCTGTCGCCGGGCATCTCCTCCTCTCCGAGCCCGCCCAGGAGCGCCCGAAGATCCGGGGCAAGCCCCGTCAGTCCGAGCTCACCGGCCAAGCGGGCGGCCACGCGCGAGATCTCGAAGGAAACGCGGGTCTCGTCCCGCGTCACGCTCCGAAGAATCGAGCGGGAGATCCGCTCCCAGTGGGCCCTCCTCCTCGCCTCCTCCGGGTTCTCCGCCAGCGGCCAGTCCCTCGTGCTGCCGCCTTCCGCATCCGGGCGAAACCATCGAGCGCCCGCGAGGTGCTCCGGTAGAGCCCTCTCGAGCAGGTAGGCGGCGAGCATGAGGAAGACGTCATGGGAGGGGCGGTCCTCGTCGTCGAGTTCGTAGGCGTCCCGCCAGCATTCCGAGACATTCCCGCAAAAGAGCGTGCCCCGAACGTGGAGCGTCACCCCCCGCGCCTCTCGGATCTCCAGCTCGGCGCTCCCTTCCGGATGGGAGCCCACGATCGTTCGCGGGCGCGGCTCCGGACCGAGGTAACGGGAATGCAGGCGGAAAAGCTGCCAGAGGACCCGCACCGTCTGGCGCGCGACCGGCGTGGGGACCTCCAGGGCCCGGAGATCGAGACGGGGCCGGACGTGGAAAGGTCCTCTCGGCTCCGTCATCTCTCCCGAGGTCACGGCGCGAACGATCCGAGATCCTCTCGGATGGAAGACCAGGAACGTGTGCCATTGCCCTTCCGGCCCGAAACAGCCGGTCCACGCGGTGGAAAGACGAACCGTGCACCAGGCGGGAGGTTCCCCGCCGGCGGCGGAGATGCCCAGGCGAAAGAGCTTCCTGTGCCCCTCGGTCCGGTTGGCGTCGGCGAATGAGAGAGCCGCCTCCCGGGGCGGCAGCTCCCAGAACCCCTCGGGCACGTGGGTCGGGATGCGAGCGCGCTCCGGGACATGCGAAGCCGTTCCCCCCGGCGCCATGTAGGCGAGCAGTTCCTCGTTCGAGAACTTCCGGAAGGGACGGCGGTTCCTTTCCCCCGCACGACCCGGGTGGGAACCGACCGACAGGAGCCAGAGCATCGCGAGGAGCGTAACCAGGCGTTCGACCCGCATCGTGATGCCTCCTGCCGGCGGCGGTAGCCGCCTCGATTGTAGAGCAGCTTCCCGAGAGCGTCCGGAGCACCGCCAAAGGTTGGCGTTTTGGGCCTGGCACGGTATGGGAGGCATGGCATAGGATGTCTCGATGTCCCCCTGGGAGGGTCCAGCCATGCGTCCGACCATCGTCTTCTTCCTCCTCCTCGGCCTGCTTTTCGCCTGCGGAGGGGACGAGTACTCCGAGCAGCCCGCCGGTACGGAGGCGGCCCAGCCCGCCCCGCCGGAGACGCCGCCGGCGACCCAGCCCGCCAAGCCCAAGCCGCCCCCCCTCTCGGAGACGGCGCGGACCCTGGGACAGCTCTACAAGAACGCCCGCAAGCGGATGGGCAAGGACAAGATCGACTTCGCCCTGAAGACCGCGGAGCAGTACGACGTGGCGTCGACCCCCGCGGACGCCTTCCTGTACGTCGGGCTCCTCTACCAGATGGCGAAGGACTGGGACCGGTCCGCGAACGCCCTGGTCAAGTTCGCGGACAACTGCCCCCTGAGCCGCAACCACCGGGCCGCGCTCTACTCCGCCGTCTACAGCCTCTACGAGGCGGGACGCGCCTCCGAGGGGGCCCGTTTCCTGGCCCTGCACGAGGAGAAGTACCCCCGGCAGAAGAGCCAGCGGAAGGACATGAACCGGTGGATCGGCAGCGGCTTCCTCGTGGAGGGCGAGTTCGCCAAGGCCGTGCCCTACCTCGCCAAGGCGGCGGAGATGGGAGACCAACTCGCCGCCCGGTATTGCCTGCAGGCCTACTGGGCCGACGGCCGGTACGAGGAGGCCCGGAAGGCCGCGGCCACGATGGGGAGCACGCTGGTGAAGGCGGCGGAGCTGGTGGGCCGGCCGGCCCCGAAGATCGAGGTGGAGGGCTGGTCGGGCCGTGACGACTTCGACGTGGACAGTCTGGCGGGCAGGGTTTACCTCGTCTACTTCTGGCGAATGCCGCAGTGGGACCTGACGATGAAGAACGACCGGCAGGTGGCGAAGCTCTGGGAGCGCTACCGCAAGGAAGGGTTCTTCGTCATCGGCCTCTCGAAGCACGAGCGGTTTGACCCCACGAAGACGCCGCACCTCCAGCCCCGGATGAGCACCGATGAGGAGATCCACATGCTGGACATCTGGGCCAACGGCTGGAAGGAGAAGCTGACCCCCGAACCCTGGCGTCTGGGTCTCTGCGGGAACGACCGCATGTTCCAGGCCTTCGGACACACCGGGAACTACCA
>JAOZQC010000425.1 GCA_029932425.1 Planctomycetota bacterium
CGCGGGGAGCTTCCCGGAGGGTTCCTTCGGGGGGGGGGGGAGCGACGGGGATCCCCCGGGCCCGCCGCGGCGGATCCGGGGTCCGGAGGGGGGCGGACGGGGAGCGGATGGAGATCGCGGGGAACGGAGAGGAGGCGGCGCACGCGGCGGGGGCTTCCGGGGAA
The DNA here is from genome assembly GCA_029932425.1 of Planctomycetota bacterium. GTDB lineage: Bacteria > Planctomycetota > JAJSAM01 > JAJSAM01 > JAJSAM01 > JAOZQC01. The sequence goes on from JAOZQC010000425.1 coordinate 165, forward strand.
TGAAAAAGCTGTGCCTGTCAGCGATGTTTCATTTTCGGATGCGGAGGAGGATGGGGAGGTGGTCGGAGACGCCGCAGGGGAGCTCGCGGTGGAAGCGGAGGGGGGATCCGTAGCTGTTCAGGAGGTCCCAGGAGACCGCGATGTAGGCGTCCTTCGGCGTGGCGTACAGGCCGCCGGGAAGGGCGAGGGACTCGGAGACCAGGAGGTTGTCGAACACGTTCCAGTGGGGGTGGTAGTACGCGGTGCCGCCCCCGGGGAAACTCTGCTGCAGCGCGGGCCCCAGGTTCAGGAGGCGGTGGTCGTCGTCGTCCGCCCGCGGGGACCTGCCGCCCCGCCGGTACTCCCGGGCCAGGAGCACCCGGCGGAAGAGACTGTCCCGGTAGTCCTCGTTGAAGTCGCCCATGAGGAGGACGTCCGGGCGACCGGCCTCCTTTTCCAGGGCGTCGAGGCGGCGGCGGAGGAGCGCCGCCTCCTTCTCCCGCATCTCCTCGTCGGAACGGGTCTCCCGGGTTGCGGTGGCGTCGTTCCTCCGGCTCTTGAGATGCAGGACGAACACGTGGAGGGGGCGTCCCGCCAGGCGGACGGCGGCGTGGAGGATCGTCCGGCCCGTGGTCTTCGGATCCAGGAACTCGGGCTTTCCCACCAGGGGGAGCCGGGTGGCCAGGGCCACGTTGAGCCCCCGCCGGTACCGGCCCCGGGAGAAGATCACCCGGTAGCCCTCCCCGGCGATGCGACGCACCAACTCCTCGTTCTCCACCTCCGCGAGACCGAGGAGATCGGGGCCCCGGCCCCAGGCCACCCGGCCCACCACGGCCCGGATCCGCCGGATCTTCTCCGCGAGATCGGCGGGATCCAGCGCGTCGCGGCCCTCCACGGCGGGATCGTCCACGGCGTCGAAGAGGTTCTCGACGTTCCAGAACATGGCCCAGGCCTCTCCCCTCCGGGAAGCGGGGGCGGGGGCTCCCTCTCCCCCCGCGGGGAAGAGGAGCACCGGCAGCAGGCCGGCGGCGAGGAGAGCGGTGAGGCAGGCGGTCTTTCTCATCTTCGGCTCCGGGTGGCCAGGTGTTTCCGCCCCGGCGCCGGAAAGGTCCTTGTCATTCCCTCCGCCGGGGACTACGGGTGTGGCCCATGGTACCGCTCGCCAACCCCATTCCCCTCCCCCTCCGCGACCTGGTTCCTCCCCCGGAGCGCTTCGCCCGGGAGAGCGAGCTGCACGGCCAGAAGCACGTGGCCCGGGTCCTGGTGCACGCCTTCGCATTGCTCCGCCTGACGGACTCCCGGGAGGAGTCCCGCCGGCTCTGGGCGGCGGTGTACGTGCACGACCTGGCCCGGACCCACGACGGCCTCTGCACCCGCCACGGCCGGGACGCGGCCCTCCTGATCGACAGGGATCCCGCGCTCCGGGCCCACCTCGCCCGGGGCGGGGTGGCGGAGGAGGACCTTCCCGCGGTCCGCGCCGCGGTCACCCACCACTGCGGGGGCGAGCTGCCCCTCGACCATCCCCACCGGAAGCTCACGGCGCTCCTCAAGGACGCGGACGGCCTGGACCGCGTGCGGCTCGGGGACCTCGACCCTTCCTACTTCCGCCACCCGGCCACGCCTTCCCTCGTCCCCTTCGCGGAAGCCCTCTACGGGGAGACGAACGACCGGATCCCCCCCGGCGCCGGCCACTTCGCCCGCCTGTGGCCGGAGGCGCTGCGGATATGGGAGTCGATGAATCTACTTTGAAGGCGGGTGCTTTCTGTGGTGTCTTTTCTCCAGGGGATTCCAAGGGAGGCCGTGATGCGAAGACTCGTCGGTCTGGCCGTGCTGGTGCTGTTCGCTTCTCCCGCGTTCACCGCGGTGACGGGCCTCGACGCCGTCGATGCCCTGATCTCCGCCCGCCTGTCCGCCCTGGAGGGCACCAGCGACCGGTGGGAGAGAAAGGAGGCGAAGGCCTTGAGGAAGGCCGCCATCGCCGTCGACGACTACCAGGACGGAATCGCCGAGGGGAAGAGCGCGCGGGACAAGAAGCTCGTGAACCGGCTGAAGAAGGCCCTCAAGTTCGTGGAGAAGGCGGACTCTCCGGAGAGCACCATCTTCCATGACGTGCCGGAAGCGCTCCTCGACGAGGTGGACAACACGGCCTTCGAGGTCTTCCGCGACATCCTCGCGGTGCTCCACGACCTGGACGGGAAGGCCGCGGCCAAGGTGCGGAAGAAGATGGACAAGGCGGCGAAGTACATGGACCGGTACTCCGACGAGCGAACCGAGGGGAACTACAAGAAGGCGATGCAACAGCTGATCCGGGGGCTCGGCGCGTACTTGACCGCCCTGAAGGTCGCCCAGCGCTTCCTCTGATTCCGGCGGTCCGCCGCGGAGCCGAACGCCGGCGGGGATTCCCGCGCGGGAACCGCCGGGGCGGGCTACCATGGCGGGGGAAGTCCCCGGCGCGGAGGAGATCCGAGACTGGAAATCGATTCGACCCTGTATTCCCGGCGGGTAGCGTCCCGGCGCCGGACGGGCCCGGCCCCTCTCTGCCGGGGCCGGAGCGCCCGGCCCCGGAGGCCTCGCCGGTCCTCCTCTCCCGCTCCCCCGTTCCGGGGCGGCGCCGCGGGCTTCCTCGTCCGGACCTCCTCTCTCCCCGGGGTTCTTCCCGGGTCGCACCCCCCACCACGCCCGGCGCTCCCGGCGCGCGGATCCGGGAGAGAACGCCGTCGAACCGACTCCGGCCGCGGGCCGGGGCCGAACCCCCGCGTGGTGCGAGCGGGACTTCCGAGACCCAGGAGACGAGAACCCTGATGGGAAAGAGAAACCAGTACAGCTTCAGCAAGCGCCAGCGGGAGTTGAAGAAGAAGAAGCAGGAGGAGAAGAGGGCGAGAAAGCACGGTCGCCAGAATCCCGCGGAGCCGGCGGAGCCGGATCTCCGGGGAGAACCCGCCGAGACCCCCTCCCCCGCGGAGAGCGACGCCGGCCCCGCCCCGGACACGGACTGAGCCTCCGCCTCCCGCCCCCGCCCCGGGATCACTCCAGGTCCGCCAGGAGCGCCCGGGCCTTCGCGTACTCCGGGTCGAGCTCGATCGCTCTCCGGAGATCGGAGGCCGCCCCGGCCCGGTCCCCCGCCAGGAGCGCCAGGCGGGCCCGGTTGTAGTACCCCTTCGGATACTCGGGGAACCGGGCCACGAGTTCGCCGATCGCCCGCTTCGCCCGCGCCAGGGCGGCCGGGGTCCGCTCCGCCGCCGCCTTCGCGAGGAGCGCGACGCCCAGGTTGTTCCAGGCGGAGGGGAAGGCCGGGTCGTCCCGCACCGCCCTCCGGAACTCCGCGGCGGCGGCGTCGATCTCCCCCCGCCGGAGGAGGAGGATGCCGAGCCGGTTCCGGGCGGTGACGAACCGGGGCTCCAGGGAGAGGGCGCGGCGGATCTCCCTCTCTCT
>JAOZQC010000426.1 GCA_029932425.1 Planctomycetota bacterium
TGGTCGCCCTCTCGCTCCGGATCCTCCTCGCCCTGGCGTTCCTGGCGGGCATGGTCCGGCTCTTCCGGCGGATCCTCGATCCGGCCCGGCGGGCGATCACCCATCCGGACGACCTCTTCGCGCTGCTGGTGATGGTGATCTGGTTCGGCATCGCCTTCTTCGGCATCGCTCCCCTGTTCGGGCCCGCGGCGTCCGTGGACGCCTACGCGCGGGGCGCGGACCTCTGGGCCGTGGGGATCCTCTTCGCGTGGACCTCGTTCCTGCTGGTCTACGTTCCCTTCAGCAAGATCTCCCACTACATCTTCTGGCCGTTCCAGCGCTGGTACCTCGGGCGGCACCTCGGCCACCGGGGGGTCTATCCCGTGACCCGGCCCGCAAGCTGAGGCAGGGGAGGCGATACCGATGAAGACGGCGACGCAGAGCGAGAAGGCCCGGAAGTTCGTCGAGTCCTTCCGGAAGAAGATCAACCGGCAGGCGCTCCTCTCCCTGGGGGCCTGCGTCCACTGCGGTCTCTGCACCGAGAGCTGCCATTACTACCTCGTCACGAAGGACCCGCGGATGGCGCCCGCCTTCAAGGCGGACCGGGTGCGGCGCATCTACAAGAAGCACGAGGACTGGCTGGGGCGGCTCCTGCCCTGGTGGGTGGGAGGGGGCGAGCCGGTCACCGACGAGGATCTCCTCGACCTCGAGGACGTGGTGTTCGGGAGCTGCACCATGTGCCGCCGGTGCACGCTCTCCTGCCCCATGGGGGTGGACAAGGCGCTCATCATGCGGGCCGCCCGGGGATCCCTGGTGGAGATCGGCATCGCCCCGGAGGGGGTGAAGCAGGTGGCCCGCGACCAGTGGGAGACGGGGAACCAGATGGCGGTCACGAAGGAGGACTACCTCGAGACCCTCGAGTGGCTCTCCGAGGAGCTGGCGAACGACGTGGGGGACCCCGAGGCGAAGATCCCCGTCGACCTCGAGGGCGCGGAGATGCTCTACGCGGTGAATCCCCGCGAGGTGAAGTACGCCCCGCTCTCGCTCCTGGCCGCGGCCAAGATCTTCTACGCGGCGGGGGCCGGCTGGACGATGCCCTCCGAGGGCTGGGACAACACGAACTTCGGGCTCTTCAACGGCGACAACGCCCTCGGGGCGCACATGGGCAACCTCGTCTTCGACGCCTGCGAGCGCCTCGGGGTGAAGAAGCTGGTGACCTCCGAGTGCGGCCACGGCTTCCGCGCCACGAAGTGGGAATCGCCGAACTGGACGGGCCGGGACCTCCCCTTCGAGATCCTGAACGTCCTCCAGGTGGTGGACGGATACCTCGCGGAGGGGGTGCTCCCGCTCGACCGGTCGGTGAACGACTTCTCCATCACCTACCACGACCCGTGCAATCTCTCGCGCAGCGCGGGCCTCACGGAGGAACCCCGGCGCATCCTGAAGGCGGCGGTGGCCGACTTCCGCGAGATGGTTCCCAACCGCGCGGAGAGCTACTGCTGCTCCGGGGGGGGCGGAGCCATGTCCATGGCCGAGTACGCCAGCCGCCGCCTGGAGGTGGCCCGGGTGAAGGCCGACCAGATCGCCCGGACCGGCGCCGACGTGGTGGTGACCGCCTGCCACAACTGCGTGGACGGGCTCTCCGACCTCATCCGGAAGTACGGCCTGAAACGGCAGGTGAAGACGGTCTGCGAGCTGGTGGCGGACGCCCTCGTCCTCGAGCCCCGGGCCTTCGTGCCCGCGGTGCCGGTGGAGGAGATCGCGCGCGGCCGGACGATCCTCGTCGTGGACGACGAGCCGGACATCGTGACCTACCTCACGACCTTCTTCGAGAACCACGGCTTCGGAACGTGCTCCGCGGGCAGCGCGGAGGAAGCGTGGAAGACCCTCGAGGAGCGGACGCCGGATCTCGTCACCCTGGACATCCTCATGCCCGGGAAGTCGGGCGTCTCGCTCTACCGCCGGATGAGGGAGACCCCCGCCACGCGGAGCATCCCGGTGCTCTTCATCACGGGATGCAATCCCCGGTCCGGGCACATCGACGCCCGGAAGTACATCTACTCGCACGGCGGGCTGCCCCAGCCGGAAGGGTTCCTCGACAAGCCGGTGGACCGGGACGAGCTCCTGCTCACGGTGCGGAAGATCCTGGAGACGGGAGCGAGGCAGGAAGTGGGCACCTGAACATGGCGCGCGCGGTGGATCGGGACCGGTACCGCCTCCTGTTCGACACCACCCCCTGCTACATCACGGTGCAGGATCCCCGGTTCCGGATCGTGGAGTACAACCGGCGCTTCGAGGACGACTTCGGGCCGCCGGGGCGGCGGTGCTGCTACGAGGTCTACAAGGGGCGCGCGGAGGTCTGCGACGAGTGCCCCGTGGCCCGGGTGTTCGAGGACGGCGAGCCTCACCAGAGCGAGGAGATGGTGATCACCCGGTCCGGGGAGACCCGCTTCGTGTGGGTGCACGCCGCTCCCCTCCTCGACCCGGAGGGCCGGGTGAAGGAGGTGATGGAGGTCTCCACCGACATCACCGAGCTGAAGGAGCTCCAGTCCCGGATGGCCTCCGTGGGGCGGCTCGTGGCCAGCCTGGCCCACACCGTCAAGGGCATCGTGATGAGCCTGGACGGCGGGATCTACGTGATGAACACGGGCTTCGAGAAAGACCGGGACGAGATGGTGCGGAAGGGCTGGGAGATCGTCCAGAGGAACATCGGCCGCGTCACGACCCTGGTCCTGGACATGCTGCAGTACGCCCGGGAGCGGGAACCCGTGGTCACCCCGGTGGACCTGGAGGTGCTGGTCCGCGAGGTCACGGAGCTCTTCGCGGAGAAGTTCCGGCGCAGCGGAGTGGAGTGTCGCGTGGAGGCCGGGGAGCTCGTGGAGATCGAGGCGGACGAGCACGGTCTCCACAGCCTGCTCGTGAGCCTCCTGGAGAACGCGGTGGACGCCTGCCACTGGGACGTGGATCGGGACGAGCACCGGATCACGGTGCGCCTGCGCCACGATCCCGCCGCCCACGAGGTGGAGCTCTCCGTGGAGGACGACGGGATCGGCATGGACCAGGAGACCGTGAACCGCCTCTTCACCCCCATGTTCTCCACGAAGCGAGGCGGCGGCACCGGTCTCGGCCTCCTGGTGGCCCGCAAGATCGCCGGCGAGCACGGGGGCCGGATCGAGGTGGACTCCACGCCCGGCCGGGGCTCCACCTTCACGGTGCGTCTCCCGGTGCGGAGGCGGCGGACCGGGGCGGAGGGGGATGCCGATCTCGGCCCCGGCCCCGGAGGTCCCTGAACCCGAGTCTTCCCGCCGGGACGCGCGGTCTCCGCAGGATCTCCGCGCCCCCGGCGGTGGCGCCCCTCGGTCCTCGGGCCGTGGAGAAGGGTCGACTCCCGGCCCCGGGCGACGATCTCCCGCCGGAGACGGCCCGTCGCCGACCCCGGCGCCGTTCTTCCACGGAAGCACGTTCCCGCAGGCCGGCTCGGGTTCATCGCCCGCACGCCCGAGGGGGGAGGCGGGTTGCCCCACGTCCCTTCCGTCCCCCTCTCCGCGGCGGGAGGAAGGGCGCGCGAGTGTCGGGTTTCGCC
>JAOZQC010000427.1 GCA_029932425.1 Planctomycetota bacterium
CGGGCGAACCCAGGCATGAAACATCGCTGACAGGCACAGCTTTTTCATTTTTCCGAGCCCCTACTGAAACATCGCTGACAGGCACAGCTTTTTCATTTTTCCGAGCCCCTTCGCCCCCTTTCCCGACCTCCTTTCCAGAGGAGGCGTCCATGTCACGATCCTGGCGCTACCGCGACGACGAGCCCGGTGCCATCCAGTTCCTCACGGTCAAGGGGGTGGGCAGCTTACCGGTTTTCGCGCTCCGTGAGGACGTGCGGTACTTCCTGTCCCTGTTGGCCCGCGAGGTTCGGGCGGGAGAGCTTCAGGTCTACTGCTTCGCCTTCGTGCGCAACCACGCACACCTGCTGGTCCTGAGCCCCTTCGGGCGGGTGCATCTGCCGCTGAAGCGGGTTCTGGAACGGTTCGCCCGCTACTACAATCGGACCCGGGGGAGGATGGGCCATGTCTTCAAGGACCGCTTCCACTCCACGCGTGTCGAGTCGGAGGCCTATTTCATCTGCTGCGTCTGCTACACCGACCACAACCCCGTCCGGGCCGGGCTCGCCGTGCTTTCCACGGAGTATGAGTTTTGCAGCGCCCACTATTACGTCCAGGTCCGGGCGCCTCTCTGGCTCTCGCGGTCCCGGGTCGTGTCCTTTGTCCGTGGGGCCGACCCCCGGTTGGGCTTCGCGGCGGAGGAAGACTACCTGAGGACATTCGGCCGGGTGGACTTCGATCTCGTCGAGGAGCTGGTCGCCCGGAGGAAGAACGTCGAGAAGGGCCTGGAGGATCCACTCGACATGTTCTTCTCTGCCGACCGTGCGAGGCGGATCTCCTGGATCCGAGATCAGGCGCGGATCGCGGACGGGACCACCGGGGCGAGGCTCCTGGCGAAGGCGTCCATCCTGAAGCAGGTTCTGGAGGAGAGGGCGGGTGAGCGGGATTGGAGCCGGAAGGACCCCGGGGCCGCGGGGTTCCCGTGGCGGACCTTGCTCGTCGGCCTGCTTCGACTCGGCGCCGGCCGCAGCTGCCGGCACGTGGAGAGCATGCTGGGTGCGAGTCCGGCCACCGTTCTCCGGGAGACGGAACGCCACCGGAAACACCTCGCCGGGAACACCCGCTACCTGCTCACCGCGGAGAGCGTGCTCGCGGAGGCGATCCGGCGGAGCTTTCCTTTTCTTCCGCCCTTCTCGCTCGTGGGTCCGGATGGTTCTCCCCGCCGGGGGACCGAGAGTGAAAAAGTCGTGCCTGTCACCGATGTTTCGTCGGGGTTCGGAACGTCTCCGGGGTGCGGAAGACCCACAGGGCGAAACCAAGGCAGTCCCGGCCCCAGCGGAGGTAGTTCCGAGGGGCGGGTTCGTGGCGCTTCAGGATCTCCGGGAGGTCGGGGTGGTCCGGATTCTCGCGGCGGAAACGGTCCACGGCGACGACCTGGAGCATCTCGTACCGGTCCCATTCTTCCTCCGGGGAACCGCGGAACCACACGAGCCCCAGGCCCAGGCGTTCCGCGATCGCGAGGTTCTCGGGGAGGGTGAAGAAGGTGTCCCGGTCGAAGCCCTCCGCCTCCAGGTACTCGGGCGGCGGCTCCTTCCGGAAGAAGGGCTCCCCACAGACCACGAGCCCCCCGGGCCTGGCGAAGCTGCGGAGAGCGCGCAGGGTGCCCTCGAAGCCCCCCCAGATCCAGGAGGCCCCGATGCACATGGCGACGTCGAACGTCTCGCCCGGCCCCGGCCGGTAGTCCTTTCCGTCCATCTCGAGGAACGTCAGGTCGGCCCCGGGGACCCGAGCCTCCTTCTTCTCCCTCGCGCGGCGGAGGGCGTGGGGGGAGATGTCGACACCCGCCCCCCGGATCCCCCGGCGCTCGGCAAAGCCCACGAGCATCTCACCCATGCCGCAGGCGATGTCGAGGACGTTCCGGCCGGCGTCCAGCTCCAGCACGGTCTCCAGCTCCCGAACCCCACTCTTGGAGACGGGATTGTAGTACACGTGTCCGCTGTGCGTGACGTCGTAATAGAACCAGATGTCCATGCTCGCCCTCCGCCCCCCTTGAAACAGTGGAAGAGTCGTGCCTCTCACCAGCGCTTTCACCGGTGCTTCGGAAAAAGTGAAAAAGCCGTGCCTGTCACCGATGTTTCACCGATGTTTCGGAAAAGTGAAAAAGCTGTGCCTGTCACGAATGTTTCAGTTCAGCCCTTGATCACGGCCAGCGGGCGGAGGCGGACCACGGGCGCGGCCAGGCCGGCGCCCTCCACCGCACGCACCACGTCGGCCACGTCCTTGTAGGCCTCGGGGATCTCCTCGAGCACCGTGGCCCGTCCCGCCGCGCGCAGGTGGATGCCCCGGGACCGGAGCTCCTTCCCCACCTTCCGGCTCCGGGCCGAGCGTTTCGCCGCCCGGCGGGACATGAGACGCCCGGCGCCGTGGCAGGCGGAACCGAAGGTCTCGGCCGATCCCACGCCCCCGATCAGGACGTAGGAGTACCGGCCCATGTCGCCCGGGATGAGCACGGGCTGACCCAGGTCGCGCCAGGCCTCGGGAAGCGCGGGATGGCCCGGGCCGAAGGCGCGCGTGGCTCCCTTGCGGTGGACGCACAGGGTCCGCTCCTCTCCCTCCACCTCGTGCCGCTCGAACTTGGCGATGTTGTGGCAGACGTCGTAGACCGTGCGGATACGGTGCTCCTCGGGCCGGTAACCCAGGTCCCTCTCGAAGGTCTCCCGGACCCAGTGGGCCATGAGCTGCCGGTTCGCGAACGCGAAGTTGGCGGCGGCGGCCATGGCCCCCAGGTAGCGCTTTCCCTCGCCGGAGGAGAGAGGGGCGCAGCAGAGCTGCCGGTCCGGCAGGCGGATCCCGTAGCGCCGGGCGGCGGCGATCATCACCTTGATGGAGTCGTCGCAGACCTGGTAGCCGAGCCCCCGGGAGCCGGAGTGGATGGAGATCGCGACGCTCCCCTCCGCCAGGCCGAGCCGCGCCGCCGCGTCGGGCCGGTAGACCTCGTCCACCGCCTGCACCTCCAGGAAGTGGTTCCCCGACCCCAGGGTGCCGAGCTGGCTCCGTCCCCGCTCCAGCGCCCGGGGAGAGACCTGCGCGGGATCGGCCCCGGGCAGACATCCGTTCTCCTCCAGGTGGTCGAGGTCCTCCCCCTCCCCGAACCCCTTCTCCACCGCCCAGGACGCGCCGTCCCGGAGGACGTCCCGGAGCTCGGGGAGCGTGAGGCGGAGGTCCCGGCGCCGGGAGCCGACGCCGCAGGGGACGTTCCGGAAGAGGGCGTCCGCGAGGTCCGAAAGGCGGGGCGTGATCTCCTCCCGCGTGAGCCCGGTGGAGAGGAGACGCACCCCGCAGTTGATGTCGTACCCCACGCCTCCCGGAGAGACCACCCCTTCGTCGAGGTCGAAGGCCGCCACTCCGCCGATGGGGAACCCGTAGCCCCAGTGGATGTCCGGCATGGCGAACGACGCCCGGACGATGCCCGGCAGGTGGGCCACGTTGGCCACCTGCTCCGGGGCCTGGTCGCTCTCGATGGCGGGCAGGAGGCTCTCGTTGGCGTAGATGATGCCGGGCACGCGCATCCCCCCCTGCCGCG
>JAOZQC010000428.1 GCA_029932425.1 Planctomycetota bacterium
ATGAAAAGGGACCCGCCTCCTGGCGGGTAGACAGAGGTCCTCCCGGCGGCTATCGAGGCGGTGACAGAAACGTCACGACGGCCGACCGAGGAGGACCAGAAGGGTGATCGGAGTGTCTCAATGGGCTGAGATTCGCCACATGTATTTGGTGATGGAGATGCCGAAGAAGGAGATCGCTCGTCTGAGGTACCTGGTGGCCAGTCTTCCGGCGAGCAACGCGCACTTTGCGAAGGCGTACCGGGTGGAGCGGCTGGAATGCCTGATGGACGGCATCCTGGAGGCTTTTCCGTACTTCCGGGGGATGAGGAAGCGGGTCGTACTGGACCATACCTCCCTGGCGGTGCGGGAGGTGCTGCGAGGTCGGGAGCGGGTGGAGAATCCGTCCTTCGCGGCTTTCCGGGGGACGTTGCCCATTGGGGTGGATTCCTGCGCCCCGGGAGGAGGGGGTGGGACGGACACGGCCCCGATCCTCACGGCATCTCGAGGGGAACGTCCACTTTCAGATCACGGTCGCTGTGGCGCACGACCAGCTCGACCGCAGGGCCCTGGAGGAAGTTCGAGACCATCATCTCGTAGCGCCCCGGGAAGAGCCTGACCACGGCCCGTCCGTCCGGACCCGTGACGATGTCGAGCGCACAGCCGGCGGGCCCGGGTCCCGGGGTCCCGGGTGGGAACGACCTGAGCCGGACGTTGACGGGGATGCCTTCGTGCGGGAACGGACGGCCACCGACCGTGACCTGCACGACCACCCGGGCGGCGCTCCCGCAACGGACCGGCGCGGGAACCCTCACCCGCGGTCCGCCGGCACCCTCGGTGACCCTGCGGAGGACAACCTCGGTTTCCGGGGCAGCCACCGACCCCGAGGAAGACGCATCCACGAGGAACCCGAAGGCCACGACCTCCACGCCGGCGGGAAGCCGGATCCACTTCCGCTGGGTGACGCGCGCATCTTCGTCCTCCATGAGGAATACCGGCCTGTGGGCGCCCCCGTGCACCTCCCGCACGGCCGGAGTCGTGCCGGGACGCGGGGACGGTACCGCCCAGGCCGAGTACCGCCCGAGCCACGGAGCCCCGCCCGCCTTTCGCACCCCGTCCTCGAGGTCTCGACCATCGAGGGCGACTCGACGGCCGGGGGGAACCGGGAGATCCACGTACACGGTCGTTTCTCCCTCCCGGACCACCACGTTCCGCCGGCACAGATCCCCCTCTTCGATGACCAGGGATGCGACATACGTGCCCGCACCCGGGACATGGGTTCGCCACACACCCGCCTCCACCCACCTGCCGCTCCTCCGGAAGAGGTTCTGGTCCAGCATGAACGAGGGGGGAAACCTGCCCCTCAGGGGGATGCGTACCGGCTTGCCCGAGCCCGCCTCCTCGGCCGTGCACCACCTGGGAGGGGGGAAGTGCGGCCTTTCGTGGGGGAGTGGCGAGGACGGGTCGATCCCTACTTCCATCCCCAGGGTGCGGAGTTCCTCGATCCCCTCAACGAGGAGTCGGACCACGATCGCGGGGTTCCGCTTCAGGCGGATCGTGGCTTCCCGGCGGCCGGGAAGGCGGCAGTCCAGCGCGAAGATCCGCACCCCGTAGTCATGGTCCCCGCCGCCCGCCGCCAGCAAGGCCGGGGTCTCTCGACAGGGGAATGCCAGGCGAGCCACACCTCGTTCATCCGTCCGCACGGCATGGATGTCCCCCTCGTAGTCGGGATGCTCCCGGAGGTTCCAGAAGTCGTCCGCACCGCACTGGAGGTGGACGTTCCGGACGATCTCCCCGGTCTCGGACAGGAAGCGGAGTGTCCAGACGACCACGCGAGTCTCCGGGACCACCACGGTCCCCACGTCGGTCGGTCCGCTCTCGGCCGGCCGGAAGTCACGGGGCACGCCGAACACGCCGCCGGGTTGCCGCGCCGCCACCCGCCCCCGCCGTCGAAAAGCGACGACGGAGAACCTCCCGGACTCGTCCGCGACGGCTTCGGTCTCCCTCGCGTTTCCGCCCACCTTCAGGGAGATCCGCACCCGGGCCCCGGGCGCCGGCTCCCCGGATTCATCCACCACACACCCCGCGATACGCATCCCCTCCTGCAACCGAAGCGCGAGGAACACTCCCCGGCCTCCGGCCCGGGCGACGAACGGATGCGACTCCGCGAGAGCGGATCCATCCCTTCGGCGAGCCCGCACGAAACAGATCATCGATGCTTCGGACGGATCGAGCCGGATGCGGAAAAACCCCTTGCCCCCGCAGGTGCCGGACGCGAGTGGTCGGGCCGGCCCCTCGGAGAACACCTCCACGACGGTGTCCGCCCCGGCGGGCCGTCCGTCCGGTTCCCGCACGATCCCCCGGACGACGACGCGCCCGGGGCCACGGCCTTCTTGTGCTCCGGGCTGCGGGTTCGCTTCGTCCCGGGAGCCTGCATCCGGAGTAGGCCGTCGGGAAGGGGGCGGGGCTTCCACGCCGGGATTCTCCGGCGGCTTCTCGTGGCGGGGGCCCGCCGGGAACAGGAGAACCAGGACCGCGATCAACCCGGCGAGAGCGACCGCCACGGCCGGCCATCCCGGGCGCGGGGCCGGCACTCTCACGGTCGCCCCCCTGGCCGTGCCGAAGGCGGAGCATGGCGCCGCTGACACCTCACCCTCAAAGAGTACCTGATCGATTTCCAGCGGAAGAAGGACCGAGGGAAGAGCTCCCGGGATCCGGTCGACGGCGTCTCCGGACGCGTCCTCGGCCGGTCGGGCGTCACGGCCTTTGCAGCCTCTGTACGAGGGCCTATCACCGCTACGGTCCCGTCTTCGGGACGAAGCCCTGAACTCCCGGCGGACCGTCGTGTGGGCCCGCCCCGGCCGGGCCTTGTTCGATTCACATCTTGATATATGTATCGAATCGTCTATAATTAGCGCCGCAATGTCTCTCTTTGATCTCCGGAAATCGGAGGAGCGGGCGCGACGGCGCCTGGGCGGACGACCGCCCGGGTCGAGAGGGAGACCTCGGTCGGATCGAGGGGTCTCGCGGCTCCACCCCGGGGTGAGGGCCTGCGTGGCGGAAGTCCTGTCGGGCCGGGAGCGGCCGCCGATGCGGGAGATCCTCTCTCGGATCCGCGAGGCATGCCGGGAGAGGGGTCTCGATCCGCCCGCGAGGGCCACCGTCTACAGGCTGCTGGACTCCCTTCCCGGGCCGAGCTACCGGGTGGGGGATCTGCCCGCCCCGGTTCGGGAGGCTCTCTACAACCTGGTTCCGGACAGCGTGGTGCCCGGCCGCCAAGTGGCGTTCTACTGCGTGAACTACGGTCGTCTCGCGGCCGTGTGCTTCGCCGCCGGGCTGCCCTGGCTCGCGATCCGCCAGGCGTTGCGGATGCGCGGACACCGGAGGAGGAGCCGCGGCCTCCTCGAAGCCGTGGCCCGGGTCCGGGGGATCTGATGCCCCCCGGATCCCGCGGGGAGGAGGATGTGCTCGACCCGATCGCCGTGATCCCGCCCCCCCTCGCCCACGCCGTCGCGGACTTGCCGTACTGGTTCGTGATCGGGGGGCAGGCCGTGCGGTGTGTCTGTCCCTACCGGCCG
>JAOZQC010000035.1:0-4628 GCA_029932425.1 Planctomycetota bacterium
CGACGACATCGGCAGCGTCGCGATCCGGACGGTGAACGGGAAGCCGATCACCAGGATCGAGGACGTGGCGGAGGCCCTGAAGACCCCCCTGAAGGGCTTCCACGTCTTCCACTTCGAGGGTATCGAGAAGGACTTCGTGGTGCGGGCCGACACGCTCGAGGAGACCGACCGGCGCATCTCGAAGCGGTATCGCATCGCGGAGCTCGGCTACCTGGGGAAATGAGAGGCGACGCGCCCGGCCCCCGCCCCCGAGAACCGGCGGGAGTGCGGAAGATTCCGGGGGCCGTCCCCAAGGGACGGCCCTCTTTCGCGGCGGGGCCCGACGACGGGCGGACCGTCTCCCCGCCCCGCCGGGACCGGGGCTCACTCGCAGAAGACGCGGATCGTCTGGTCGCCGTCCTCGATGTCGATGGAGAGATCCGCGAAGCTCTGGAGGAGCGCGTCGATCTCGGCGGAGCCGAGGTTCCGGAGGTCGAGAGGAACCCCGTGCTTCCGGAGGGCGTCTCCCACCTTCTCCCCCGCCTCGCCCTTCAGCATGGCGTCCAGGTTGATTCCGCTCCGGATGAGCTGGAGCGGAACGCGCACGTTCACCCGCTGGGGGCCGTCCTCGGCCACCACACGCAGGTACTTCGGGCTCTTCTTCCGCGCGGGGGGAGGCGGCTCGCCGGGCGGGGAGGAGGCGAGCGCGTCCAGGAGCCGGGCCGCCTCCCCGGCGTCGATCTTTCCCTCCGCCAGCAGGTTCAGGATCCGCATCCGCTCTTCGCTCATCGTGCCGCCTCCTTCCCCTTCGTCTCAGCGAACCGCCACCCGGACCTTCCGCTCCCCGTCCGCCACCTCCACCTCGAGTCCCCGGAGGGCGCCCAGGAACCGGAAGACCGCCGGCAGGAGCCGGAGGCTCCGCCAGCGGCGCCGGCCCTGGAGGAGGAGGGCCCTGAGGAGCAGGACCTCCGCGGGGACGGCCGCGATCAGGAGGGCGCCCGGCCAGAACAGGGCCCCGGGGATGCGGAAGCCGAGCTTCCGGCCGTCCCCCCGGGTGAGCTCGAGGAGGAGGTTCATCCCCCGAGCCTCTCCACGGCCTGGTCCACGGTGATCCTCCCCGCCTCCAGGTCGTCGAGGACGCCGGACCGGGACGGGGCCGGCTCGATGCGGATGAGCGCGAGCCGGGCCGCGATCCTCCGCAGGCGGTTCTTCACCGTGGGGTAACTCACGCCGTAGAGTTCCTCCATGGCCTTGATCGACCCGTGGCTCTGCACGAACGCGGCCACGAAGATCTGGTCCTCCGCCGCGAGCCCCGCCAGGGGAGGGGGCTCGAAACACCCCTCGATGGAGACGTCCCGGTCCGGGAGGCGGACCCGCTCGATGAGGATCCTCTCCCCTCCCGTGAGGCGCGTCAGCTCCTGCCAGTCGCTCGGCACGGCGGCTCTGTTCAAGATAGTTCATTATTCTGAGGCCGGATATGAAGATATTCAAGAAAAATCTTGAAAAACTGAACCCACCGGCCGGTGCCGGGAGAGGGGAACACCCGGTGCCCCGCGGGCGCGGGGCGCCCGGCCGCCTCTGGCATCCGGCCTCCGCAGGTGTCATCATATCCCCGGACTCGTGACCGAGGCCGGCAGACACAGGGAAGGAGGGCGGTCTTGAAGGACCGGGTATCCCGCGCCGCCCGCCGGGCCTTCCGGGGGCGGTCCTTTTCCCTGCGCGTGAGCTTCCTGGTCGTGGCGGGGACGATCCTCTCCCTCGCCGCCTTCCTCTGGGTCCGGCGCCTGCTCCTGGATACGCGCGAGGTGGAGTTCGCGCGGCAGGCGGAGCGGCGGTGCCAGGCGCTCGAGCGGGAGATCCGGATCGCTCTCGAGGCGATCCGCTCCCTCGGCCACTTCTACTCCGCCTCCCGGGAGGTGACGCGGGAAGAGTTCACGCGCTTCGCCCGGCCCGTGCTCACCGCCGATCCCGCCATCACCGAGCTGTCGTGGCTCCCCCGGGTTCCGGCCCGGGACCGGGCGCGGTACGAGGCTTCCGTCCGCAGGGAGGAAGGGGGGGGCGTCCCCATCGCCGAGGTGGGGCCCGGCGGGCGCCGGGTGGCGGCGGGGCCGCGTCCCGAGTACTTCCCCGTCCACTACGAGGTCAGGGGCTCCACGGCCCCTCCCCATCTCGGCCTCGACCTGGGGGCGAACGAGGCCGCCCGCCTCGCCATGGAACGGGCCCGGAGAACGGGGCTCCCCACCGGGGCCTCCCGCTGCCCCTGCACCGGCGGGTCACCCCGCGGGTGCACCTTCCTGGTCTTCCTCCCCGTGTACCGGGGCGCCGGATCCTCCTACTCCCTGCGGGGGAAGGCGGACGAGCTCGCCGGCTTCGTCCTGGGGCACCTGCGGGTGGACCTGATCCGGCGCCGCGCGTTCCATCTCCTGGGGTCGAACGGACCCTCCCTCCGGCTCCTCGACGTGACCGGGGAACCCGCGGTGATGCTCGCCGCCGCGGACTCCGCATCCGGTCCGGGGGTGGGCCGATACGACCGGGAGATGACGGTGGCCGGGCGCCGCTGGCGCGCGGTCTTCACGGCCCCCCTGACCCCGCGCCCTCCCTGGCAACCGTGGGCCGCCATGGGAGGCGGACTCCTCCTCACCGGCCTGGGGGTGGTCCTCCTCCTGAACCAGCGCCGGGTGGCCCGGGCCGTGGTCCGGTCCGCGGAGCTCCACCGTTCCCTCGTCCAGAACGCCACCTACGGGATCTATCGGTCCGATCTCGCGGGACGCTTCCTGGAGGTGAACCCCGCTCTGGCCCGCATCCTGGGCTACGACTCCGTCGAGGAGCTCCGGGGCCGGGAGCTCGAGAAGGACATCTACGTGCGGCCCCAGGACCGCCGGAAGATCCTGGGCGGCCTGGGAGGAACGGAGGAGGTGCGGGGGCTCGAGGTGGACTGGCGGAGGAAGGACGGCCGTCCCACCCGGGTGAGGTTGAGCGGGAGGGTGATGAGGAAGCCCGACGGGACCATCGAGGGCTTCGAGATGATCGTGGAGGACGTGGCCGAGAGGGCCCGGCTCGAGGAGCAGCTTCGCCGGGCCCAGAAGCTCGAGGCCATCGGCCGGCTCGCGGGGGGCGTGGCCCACGACTTCAACAACCTGCTGACCATCGTGCTCGGCCAGTGCGACGTGCTCCTGCGCCGCTTCGCCGGGGACCCCCTGCTCCGGGAGAAGGTGGAGGAGATCCGGAAGGCGAGCGCCCGGGCCGCCTCCCTCACCCGCCAGCTCCTGGCCTTCAGCCGCCGCCAGGTCCTGAAGCCCGAGGTCATCGACCTGAACACCGTGCTCCGGGAGACCGGCCGCCTCCTGCGCCCCCTCATCGGGGAGGATGTGGAGCTGGTGGAGGACCTGGCCCCGGATCTCTGGCCGATCCGGGCCGATGCCGGCCAGATCGCCCAGGTGGTGATGAACGTGGCCGTGAACGCCCGGGACGCCATGCCCTCCGGCGGCCGACTCCTGTTCCGGACCTCGAACGTGGAGCGGGAGGTGGAGGGAGGGTGGGGGACCGGGTCCCCGGGGTCCCGGAAGCTCGTGCGCCTCGAGATCTCCGACGAGGGCGAGGGGATGGACGCCGAGACCCTCCGCCGGGCCTTCGATCCCTTCTTCACCACCAAGGACCGGGCCCGCGGGACGGGGCTGGGGCTGGCCACGGTCTACGGGATCGTCACCCAGAGCGGAGGTGAGGTCCGCCTGGACAGCGCTCCGGGTCGGGGGACCACGGTGGACATCCTCTTCCCCCGGGCGGAGGAACGCCCGCCGGATCCGGCGCCCGCGGGGGCGGAGAGCGCCCGGGGGCCGCGGGGAAGCGGCACGATCCTCCTGGTGGAGGACGAGGAGGGGGTGCGGGCGCTCGCGGAGGAGATCCTCACCGCCGCGGGCTACCGGGTGTTCGTCGCCGCCGCGGGCCGGGAAGCGCTCGAGGTCTGCGCGGGGCACGGCGGCACGATCGATCTCCTCCTCACCGACGTGGTCATGCCGGGCCTGAGCGGGCGGGAGCTGGCGCGGAGGATCCGGGCGGCACACCCCGGCGTCAGGCTCCTCTACATCTCGGGCTACACGGACGCGGAGCTCCACCGCCACGGGGTCCTGGAGGGGGGGTTCTCGTTGCTGGAGAAGCCCTTCACTCCCGAGGAGCTCGAGCGGCGCGTGAGGGAGATCCTGGAGGAGGGCTGAAGGAAGCGGGGTTCTTCCCGCGGGGCGGGCGGCCTTCAGCGGAGGGTGGCGGCGGGGTGGACGGCGACCCAGGCGTGCCACTCCGACATGAGGCCGAAGAGGGGGGTGAGGCGGCGGCCGCGGAAGGGACCGCTCACCCCCTCCCCGTCCATGTTCCAGAGGGTCCCGGTCTCCCGGTCCGCGAAGAGGCCCCGTCCCGCCGCCCGGAACGCAAGGCGGCGGCCCGCGAGGCGGCGATCCCAGGCGGAGGCGGATCGGGACCGGGGGTCGAACCAGACGGACACGGGAACCCCCTCCAGCGTCTCCTCCACCACCGGGTTCGCCCGGAGGAAGCGGAAGGCGTAGGCCCGGGCCGAGCCCTTCACCACGACCCCGAAGACCTCGTCGTCCGCCAGGAGGAAGTCGGCCCGGGAGGCGGGTACCGTCTCCGGGTTCGTG
>JAOZQC010000035.1:4638-12991 GCA_029932425.1 Planctomycetota bacterium
CAAACGCGAGAGGGGATACGGCCCGAGGTGATCGGGCCGCGCCCCTCCTCCTCCGCCGGCCCCCTCCTTTCTCCCGCAGGCCGCGGCGAGGGCCGCGAGGAGGAGGACACCGCCGAGGGCGCGAAGCTCGAGGGTCACCATGGCCGTCATCATCGTACCTTGTTCCCGGGAACGCACGGTTTCGGCCGGTCACCGCGGGAGATGGCCGCCTCCGCACCCGTCCCGAAGAGGGAGGGCCGCGAGCCCCGCCGCCCGGAAGAGGCGAGGTACGGGGAGAGCCGGGCGTCCCCGGTCGCCGGGTCAGAGGGAGCTTCGGCCTCGGTCCCCCCGTTCCGCACGCCACTCGGCCAGCGTCCTTCCCTTCCGGTAGATCTCCATCCGCCGCCGGAACCGCTCGTTTCGCGGGGAGGACCGCCGCCAGGCCCGCTCCTCCGCGGCGGCCGCCGCCTCGAAGTCCCCGGACTCCGCGAGGGCGGCGGCGAGGGTGTCGATCCAGGCGGGGATGTCCGCCCGGGCCAGGGCTTCCCGGGCCAGGCGCACCGCCTCCCGGCCGTCCCGGAGGGCGGGATCGGGGGCGGTGGCCAGGATCCACGCGAGGTTGTTGTAGGTCCCCGCGCTCTCCGGATTCTCCGCGAGGACGGCCCGGTACTCCCGGGCCGCCTCCGCGTACCGGCCGAGCCCCGTGAGGATCACCGCCCGGTTGTGACGGTCCTCGGCGCGACCCGGCCGCAGGGCGATGGCGCGGTCGATCGCCTCGAGGGCCTCCGGGAGGCGGCGTTCCCGGGCGAGGATCGCGGCCCGGACCGCATGGGCCGGCGCGAACCCCGGGTCGAGAACCAGGCACCGGCGAAGGTCGCGGAGAGCCTCGCCGGGTCGCCCGGCGAGCATCCGCTCGAGCGCCCGGCGATGGAGTTCCTCGGCTTCCCGGGAACGCTTCGGCTCCCTACCGGCCACCGGTGGGGAAGGCCATCTCGTCGCAGCGCCAGCAGCCCTGTTCCCGGAGGTCCCGGTCCGGGTCGATGTCCTTGTCGCAGAGCCAGCCGTTCCCGTCCCGGTCCTTGAAGAACCGAAGCGGCCGCGCGGGGCGGTGGGTCTCGGTGGTGGCGTACTCCCGGTCGTCGTCGATCATGGTCCGGTCTCCTTTCGATTGCCGGTCCGCCCGGCCGTCTTGCCGGGCACCGGAGGCGGAAGCAGAGGGCGTGCCGGTCGGCGGCGAGCGGAAACGGCGGCGCGGAGAGGCGCGGAATCGCGACGCAAGCATCGCAGAGTCGCGGAACCGCTACGGATTCCGGTTCGTGCGCCCGTCGATGCGGGGGAGGGTGATCCCCAGCCTCCGGATCTTGCGGAAGAGGGTGGACTTGTGGATGCCGAGGGCCCGGGCCGTGGCCTGGCGGTTCCAGCCGTGGCTCTCCAGGGCGTGGAGGAGGAACCTCCGCTCGTTCTCCTCGAGCCCGGTGCGCGCCCCCCCGGAGGGCTCCTTCCCGGGGAGGGCGAGGCGGGCCAGGGGGAGGTGCTCGGGGCGGATGACGGCTCCCGGGCAGAGGGCGAAGGCGTGCTCGATGAGGTTGGCGAGTTCCCGGACGTTGCCCGGGAAGTCGTGGGAGAGGAGGGGGCGGAGGGCCTCCGGGGCGATGCCCCGGATGGGCCGGCCCTGGAGGGCCGCGAACCGGTGGATGAAGTGGTCCACCAGGAGGGGCACGTCCTCCATCCGTTCCCGGAGCGGCGGGATCACGAGCCGGATCACGTCGAGCCGGTAGAAGAGATCCCGGCGGAACTCGCCCCGCTCCACCATCTCCCGGAGGTTCCGGTTGCTGGCGGCGATGATCCGGACGTCCGCGGTCTCGGCGCGCGCGCCCCCGAGCGGCTCGTAGCGCTTCTCCTCGAGGAACCGGAGGAGCTTCACCTGGAGGGGGAGGGGGAACTCCCCGATCTCGTCGAGGAAGAGGGTGCCTCCCTCGGCGCGCGCCACCCGGCCCGGGTGATCCGAGACGGCGCCGGTGAAGGCGCCCGCCCGGTGCCCGAAGAGCTCCGACTCCACGAGGGCGTCCGGGAGGGCCCCGCAGTTCACGGCCACGAAGGGCCCCTCCGCCCGCCGGCTCAGCCGGTGGATGGCGCGCGCGAACAGCTCCTTCCCGGTGCCGCTCTCCCCCTCGATGAGGATGGTGCTGTCGCGGGGGGCCACGGTGCGCACCAGGTCGAAGAGCTCCCGCATGCGGGGGCTCTTGCCCACGATGTCCTCGAAGGTGTAGCGTCCGGTGAGCTCCCGGCGGAGCCGCTCCACCTGGCGGAGGTCCCGGAAGGTCTCCACGGCCCCGATGACCTTGCCCGCCCGGTCCCGGAGGAAGCCCGTGGAGATGCTCACGGGGATCCGTTCCCCGCGGCGGTTCGTGATGTGCACGGCGAGATCCACCACCGGCTCGCCCTTCTCCTGCATGTAGCGCACGGGGCAGGCGTCCCGGCAGGTCTCCGCCCGGAGCACCTCGTGGCAGGGGCGCCCCAGCACCTCCTCCCGGCGGTACCCGGTGATCTCCTCCGCGGCCCGGTTGAAGCAGTGGATGCGCCAGTCCCGGTCCACGGTGAACACGCCGTCCGAGATGCTGGCGAGCACGGCCTCGAAGCGATCGGAGGGGGGAAGGGGCTCCGGGACCCGGGGACCGGATGCGGCCATCTCGCACCTCGCTCGGGGAAGGGCCCCCGCCCGGCGGGGGCCGCGGTGATCGGCCCGAGTCTACCGGATGCACGCCGGAAGGGGCAGGCCCCTCCCCGATGGGGCTTTCCCCGCGGGAGCCCCGGGGGGGAGGGCCGCCGATCCGGGGCCGCGCGGCCCGCCTCTCCCCCGGACCTCCCCCCATCCGCGGGTTGATCCGGACCCCCGCGGGCCCTATCCTTCTCCCCAGCCGCTTTTCTCCGGTCCGGGTTCGGAGGGCATGCCATGGCGAGGGAAAGGTGGGCGAGCCGCAGCTCGTTCGTGATGGCCGCGATCGGTTCCGCGATCGGACTGGGCAACGTGTGGCGGTTCCCCTACATCGCCTACGCCAACGGCGGCGGGGCCTTCTTCATCCCCTACTTCGTGGCCCTCCTCACCGCGGGCATCCCCCTCCTCATGCTGGAGTTCGCCCTGGGGCAGAAGTACCAGGCGGGGCCGGTGGGGGCCCTCCGGGCGGTGGGCCGGAAGTGGGAGTGGGTGGGCTGGTACGGCGCCTTCAACTCCCTGGGCGTGGTCATGTACTACTCCGTGATCATGGCCTGGGTCGTCTGCTACATCGTCTTCTCCCTGAACCTCTCCTGGGGCCGCGACCCCGCCGCCTTCTTCTCCGACTTCCTGGGCAAGACCTTCACCACTTCGGTGGTGGCGGGGGTGGCGAGGAGGACGGCCGATCCGGGTGCCGTGGGGGGGATCTCCTGGCCCGTGGTGGGAGCCCTGGTGCTCTGCTGGCTCTCCATCTACTGGATCCTCTCCCGGGGGGTGCTCCGGGTGGGGAAGGTGGTGTGGGTGACGGTGCCCCTGCCGTTCCTCTGCCTCCTCATCCTCGCGGTGCGGGGGCTCACCCTGCCCGGGGCCCTGGACGGTGTCCGCTACTACCTGACACCCGACTTCGGGAAGCTCGCGGACCCCAAGGTGTGGCTGGCCGCCTACGGGCAGATCTTCTTCTCCATCGGATTGGGGTGGGGGATCATGATCGCCTACGCCTCCTACCGCCCTCGGACCTCCTCCATCACCAACAACGCCTTCATCACCTCGCTCGCCAACTGCGGGACCTCCTTCTTCGCGGGGTTCGCCGTCTTCTCCACCCTGGGGTTCCTCGCCTTCCGGTCGGGGGTGCCGGTGGAGCACGTGGCCAAGAGCGGGATCGGCCTGGCCTTCGAGGTCTACCCGGCGGCGATCTCCCAGATCCCCTTCCTGGCCGGGCTCTTCGGGGTCATCTTCTTCCTCATGCTCGCCTCCCTGGGGATCGACTCCGCCTTCTCCATGGTGGAGGCGGTGGTGGCGGGGCTCGAGGACCGGTGGCACATCCGGAAGCGGACCCTCACCCGGCTCGTCTGCCTCCTGGGATTCGCCCTCGGCCTGCCGTTCTGCACGGGATCGGGCTTCTGGTGGATGGACGTGGTGGACGCCTGGTTCACCTTCTTCGGCCTGGCGGTGGTGGGGTTCCTGGAGTGCGTCATCATCGGCTGGTTCTTCGACACCCGCTCGCTCCGGGAGTACATCAGCTCCGTCTCGGAGATCCGGGCCGGCCCCTGGTGGACGATCTGCATCAAGGTGGTGACGCCGCTCATCCTCGGCATCTCCATCGCCCTGAACCTCTACCGGTACCTCTTCGTGGAGCGGTACGGAGGCTACCCCACCTGGGCCCTGGTCGTCTTCGGCTGGCTCGTCATCGGGATCGTGGTGGCGGCGTCCTTCGCGCTCTCCGGCAGCAAGGCCGTGGTTCGAAAGGAGGAGGCGTGATGCCCGCCGGCGCCTGGATCATGCTGGGGTTCGGGGCGCTCGTCCTCTACGGGGGACTCGCGGCGTGCCTGGTCATCGCCGTGCGCTCCACGAGGGAGAAGAGGAGGCGGGAGGACTCCGGCGCCTGATCACCGGGCGCCCCGCGCCTACTTCAGGTACCCGAGGGCCCGGAGGTCGTCCTTCTGCTTCTTCGTGAGCGAGAGGCTCCCCACGTCCACCTCGCGGGCCAGCTCCTCGTTCAGGCGGCGGATGGCCCGGACCCGCTTGCGGAGCTCGCCGACGAGCCCCGGATGGGAGGCGGCCACGTTGCGCCGCTCGCCGGGATCGTTCCGGAGATCGTAGAGCTCTTCCCGCTGCCGGCCGCGGCCCGTGTCCAGGAGGTACTTCCAGCGCGGGCCCCTGAGCACGGAACGCTGCTTCTTCTCCACGTAGGCGTGGGTCCAGGGCGGATCCCCCTTCCCCTCGAGCAACGGGAGCAGGCTCTTGGCCTGGAGGTGGCCCTTCGGCTCCACGCCGGCCAGGTCGAGGATGGTCCGGGAGGCGTCGAAGGTGTGGACGGGGGCCGGGATGCGCTTCCCCCCCGGCGGGGGCCGGGGAGGCACGATCACCAGGGGCACGTGGCAGGCCTCGTCGTAGAGCACGTTGCCGTGGTTCCACCGGCCGTGCTCCAGGAAACCCTCCCCGTGGTCGGCGGTGACCACGATCCAGGTGTTCGCCAGGCGTCCGGCCTTCTCCAGGGCGGCGAGGAGAATGGCGATCTGGTCGTCCGTATAGCGGATCTCCGCGTCGTACTGCGCGATGTAGTAGGCGAGGTCGTGGAGGTCCGTCTCGTCGCCCACCGCCATCCGGCCGGGAGAGGGCTGGAGGGCGTACTCCGCGGCGGTGACGGGACGCAGGGCGCGCTCGCCGGGCCGGCGCCGGTAGTACATGCGGTCGTAGGCCGGGGGAGGAGCGTAGGGGAAGTGGGTGTCCCGGTAGTGGAGGTAGGCGAACCACGGCCGGTCCCCGTTCTCCTCCACCCAGGCGAGGAACCGGCGGTTCATCCGCTTCGCGGTCTCGAAGCGCCTCCACACGGGGAGGGCCGGATCGTCGTTCAGGATCTGGTCGTCGTAGTGGGCGAACCCCTGGTCGTAGCCGAACACCGAGTTGAGGGAGGGGTTGGGGCACCAGGCGGCGGTGGCGTAGCCCTCCTCCCGGAGGTGCTCCGCGAGGGTGACGAAGCGGCGCGAGAGCGTCTGCCCGTCCACCACGATCCCGTGGACGCGCGGGAAGACCATGGTGAAGATGGAGGGGACCGTGAACCGCGTGGCGATGGAGTTCGACACCGCGTTCGTGAAGAGGTAGCCCCGCTCCGCGAGCCGGTCGATGGCGGGGGTGGTGTCGCGCCCGTAGCCCAGGGCCCCCACGTGGTCCGCCCGCAGGGCGTCCACCACGAGGAAGAGGAAGCTGGGACGGCCCCCGACGCGCTCCGCCCGCCCCGCCCACGCGAGCTGCACGGCGGCGGAGAGGCCCACGGGGACGAGGAGGAGGAGGACGGCGGCCGCGGCCCGGGGGATCCGCCCCGGGATCTTCCCCAGCCGTCCCGGGATCAGCGTTCGCTCGACGGCGATCCCGAGGCCCAGGAGGACGAGGACCTTCTCCGCGACGCCGAGACGTCCCCACCCGATGCGGGCCGGCGCGTAGAGGCCGAGGAAGTGGACGGCCGCCGCCGAGAGCAGGAGGAAGAGCCCCAGCCCGGGCCAGCCCCGGAGGCGGCGGAAGGCCAGGCGTCCCGCGGCGAAGACGGTCGCGGACACGCCGAGCACCGGGATCCCCGCGAACAGGGTCTCCCACACCCGGGTCTTCACCGCGGCCAGGGCGAGGAAGGACATCCCGTGCCGGAGATAGCGTTCCTCCCGGACGGCGAGCCCCCCGAGGACCAGGCCTCCGAGCACCCCGCCCACCGCCAGCCAGACCGCCAGGTCCCCCACCACGGTGCGGAGGTCCGGGTACCGCGGGTCCGATCCGTTCGCATCCATGGGGCCATCGTAGGGCGGGGTCACCGCCCGCTCAATCCTTCCGCGCGCCGTCAGGACCCCTCTTCGCGCAGCACCCGCGCGAGGGCCGCGAGGACGGGGGCGTGGAGGAGGCCGTTGCCTGCCACCACGCCGCGGTTCCCGGCGAGGGTGCGGCCCCGGCGGAAGTCCAGGGGCTTGCCGTGGATATCGGTGACGCGGCCGCCCGCCTCCTCCACCAGGAGCGAGCCCGCGGCGTGGTCCCAGATCTTCTCCCGGTACCGGTCGTCGCGGGGAATGCGGAGATAGAGCTCGGCCTCGCCGCTCGCCACGAGGGCGTACTTGGCCTGGCTGTCGATCCGCACCGGCGCCGCGGTGACGCCCAGGGCCTCCGCCACCCTCGCCGACCGGCCCTTGTGCGAGTGCGCCTTCTCCACCGACTCGCAGAAGCGGATGCGGGTGGGGTCCGCCTCCGGGGAGACGCGGACGGGCTCTCCCCCGGTCCCCTCGCCGTCCAGGGGGAGACGCATCGTCCCGCGTCCCGCGGCGGCGCAGTAGACGAGGCCCCGGCCCCCGCCCGGCGCCGGGAGATTCGGGCAGGCGAGGACCCCCGCCGCCACCCGTCCTTCCTCGAGGAGGGCCAGGGCCACCGCGTACTGGTCACCGCGGAGGAACCCCTTCGTGCCGTCGATGGGATCCAGGGTGAAGAAGCGCCCGGTGCCGTCGCAGGGCGCCTCCCCGCGGTCGATGGCCTCGAGGACCTCGGCCTCCGCGGCCTCCGGCCAGTCCCCCCGCACGATGCGGAGGACGCGGGCCAGGACGGGGGCGTTCTCCTCCCGCCGGAGCAGGTCGGAATCCTCCTCGGCCACGAGGGGGATCCCGGGAAAGCGCCCGGCGAGGCGCCGGGCCACGATGGCCTGGGCCGCGAAATCGGCGACGGTGACGGGGCTCCGGTCCCCCTTCTCCACCGCCTCCGCCGTCACCAGGTCGGCCTGGACGGCGCGGCAGGCGCGCCCGGCGGCGCGCACCGCCGAGACCATGAGGGCGATCATCGGGTCGGCAAGGGTGTCCATGGGGCCGTATTCTCGGCTTCCCGGAGAGGGGAGGCGACATTTGGGCGCGCGGGCCCGCCCCATCCTCTCCGACACCTCTCGGCCTCCTCCTCCCCGCCCGTCCCGCCGCCGTCCTTCCCGGCGGTCCCGCGTGCGGGCCGGAAGGGATCTGCGAGGACGGCCGGGCCCTCTACGCGGACCTCGCCCGGCGCGGGCCGGAGGGACCTGGGGGGGTGATCACGGTCGGCTTCGCAAGGGGGCCGGCGGGGGCGATCCGGAGGGATCGGCGGCGCCCGGCCGTGGTCGAGCGCCGCCGGAGGAGAGACCGGGCTACCTCGACCCGCGCTCCGGGGGTTTCGGGGCGGAACCCTTCCCGGGGGCGGGCTCCCCGGCCTTCGTCCCCCCGGGTCCGGCCTCCGGGGTCCCGGCGGGGGCGGGCTTCGCCCGGCTCCCGGCCCCGTCCTTCCCCGGGGCGGCGGGTTTCCCCACGGGCGGGTACTTCTCCAGCGCCCGGAACCGCTCCTTCACCGCCGGCTCGAAGAGCTTCACCATGGGATCCTCCGCCGCGAGCTCCTTCAGCCGGTCCAGGGTGGCCTTCGCCCGGGCGTCTCCGGAGAAGTACTCCTCGTAGAGGACGAGGAAGAGGAGGTCCGGGTTCTTCCCGTCCTCGCCGCGGGCGGCGCGGAGCGCCTCGAGACCCCGCTCGAACTCCTCCGCGTCCCGGTAGACGCCGGCGATGGAGCCGGGGGCCCGGAGGATCGCGGGCTCCGCGGCCAGGGCCTCCCGGAGGCCCCGGGCCGCGTACTCGTACCGGCCGAGCGCGCGGAGCGCCGGGCCGAAGGCGTCCGTGGGCGCCG
>JAOZQC010000035.1:13001-13346 GCA_029932425.1 Planctomycetota bacterium
GCCGCCATCCGGAAGGACTCCGCCGCGGAGGCGTAGTCCGCCTTGGCGAAGGCCTCGCTTCCCTCCCGCAGGTACTTCTCGGTGGCCGCGCTCAGGGCGGGCGGGGCCCCCGCGGGCTCCTCCTTCTCCGGGGGCTTCGTCCCGGCGGCGGGGGCGGGCTCCGCGGGGGCCTCCGAGGTCCGCACCACCGCGCCCGGCCGCTCCCCCGTCACCACCACCGCGCCCTCTCCGCCCGCGGCCGGCTCCACCGCGGCGGGCTCCTCCACCACCTCTTCCACCTCCTCCTCGCAGGCATCGTCGTCGTCGACGTCGTAGGCGTAATCGTCGTCGTCGACGATGTAGACG
>JAOZQC010000429.1 GCA_029932425.1 Planctomycetota bacterium
GCCGCCTCCGCCCTCGCCGGGAACCTTCTCTCCGCCGTGGTGTCGGCGGTCCCGGACCTCGACGCCTTCGACCTCACCACGCCGGTGGTGCGCCGGTGGGACGTGGCCCCCCGGACGCTCGCGGAACGCGTCCCGGAGGCGGTCGCCCCCGTGCTCGTCCTCCTCCTCGCGGCCTGGCTCGTCCGGGAGATCCGGAGGCGGCGGTGAGCGGGGACCGCGCCACGCCGGGGCGGGCCGGGCGGCGCCCGGTCCCGGGGCTCCCCCTGCTCGCGGCGGCGCTCCTCCTCCTGGCGGGGGGAACGGGGACGATCCTGGAGCGGGCCCGGCAGGCCTCGGGGATCGGTTTCTCCCGGGCCCGGGTGCCTCTCGGCGGGTTCGAACCGCTCGCGGTGAACCTCCTCTGGGCCCGGGGCGACGTCGCCCTCTCGGAAGGGCGGCTTTCCGACGCGGTGGCCGCCATCACTCTCGTCACCGAGCTGCAGCCCCGGGTCACGGCCGCCTGGGGCTTCCTCTCCTACATCCTCGCCTGGGCCCGTTCGGAGAGCTCCGGGGATCCGGAGGAGCAGTGGCGGTGGGTCCGGGAGGGGATCCGGATCCTCTCGCGGGGGCTCGCCTTGAACCCCGGCAACCCGGAGCTGCTCTGGACCATGGGCCGGATCTACCGGTACCGGCTGAGCTGGGACCCGGCCCTCCGGGACCTGGCGGAGCGAAAGCTGGGCCGGGCCCCGGAGGAGCTGGCCGTGGAGTGGTTCCGCCGGCTTCACCGGCGCGCCCCTTCGGACGTGTCCCGGCAGGAGATGGCGGAGGCCGCGCGCCGGCTGGGACTCCTCCGGGAGAGGAGGGGCGACCGGTCCGGTGCGGTGCGGTCGCTCGAGGAGTCGCTTCGCTTCTTCCGGGCCCTGGCGCGGGAGCCCGACGCGGAGCTCGCCCGGCGGCGCGCGACCGAGATCCAGGCGCTTCTCGAGCGACTCCGGGGGCGCTGACACCCTTCTATTTCGTGTGCGGGTCCCGGAGGGGTCGGGTTATCGTACCCCTCCGCACACGCTCAGGCTGTTCTTCAGGCTGATTACGGTCCGTCCGGGCGGTGCCGGGCATCTCCGCTCGGGCAGGGGGTTCTTCCCCGGAGGCTCGCGACATGCTGGCATTCCTCTCGAACCTGTTCACCGGCGCCGACGCCCAGTTCCACATCTTCGTGGCGGTGGCCCTGGCCGCCCCGATCCTCGCCATCATCTTCTCCATCATCCTCCAGGGGAAGATCGCGGCCCAGGACCGCGGCGGCCCGGAGATGGAGAAGGTCTGGAGGGCGATCCGCAAGGGCGCCATGGCCTTTCTCCGGACCGAGTACTCGATCCTCGTCATCTTCGTGGTCGTCCTGGGTGTAGCGCTCATCTACTTCATCGACTGGCCGAAGGTGAGGCCCGACGCGGCCGCTCCCTTCGACTTCAAGCTCGCCCTCATGAACGGAACGACGCTGTGCTTCGTGGTGGGGGCCTTCTGCTCGGCCCTGGCCGGGTTCGTCGGGATGCGGACGGCCACCGGCGCCAACGTGCGCACGGCGGCGGCCGCCCGGACCAGCCTGGGCGACGCGTTCCGGCTCTCCTTCTCCTCGGGCGTGGTGACGGGGATGACGGTGGTGGGTCTCGGCCTCATCGGCATCATCGTGCTCTTCCTGTGGAAGCAGTCGCCGGACGGGATCTTCGGGTTCTCCTTCGGGGCTTCTTTCATCGCGCTTTTCGCCCGCGTGGGGGGCGGGATCTACACGAAGGCGGCGGACGTGGGCGCCGACCTCGTGGGGAAGGTGGAGTCCGGGATCCCCGAGGACGACGCCCGGAACCCCGCCACCATCGCCGACAACGTGGGCGACAACGTGGGCGACGTGGCGGGCATGGGCGCGGACCTCTTCGAGTCCTACGTGGGCAGCGTCATCGCGGCCATGGCCCTCGGGGCCCTGCTCCTCCATGGCCGGAGCATCGCCGAGCTCGACAAGCTCGGGAAGTTCTCCGGGAACGCCCTCATCTTCCTCCCCATCGGGATCGCCGCCATCGGCACCCTGTGCTCGATCTTCGGCACGTTCTTCGTCCGCACGGAGGACGAGTCGAGGCTGCACGCGGCGCTCTTCAAGGGGCTCATCATCGCCTCGATCCTGTTCCTGGCGCTCACCTTCGGTCTCGTCTACTTCCTGGGGCTCTTCGACAACGCCAAGTTCCGCGAGGTGGCGGCCACGGAGTTCCAGGGGCCGGGCGGGATCCTGTGGGCGATCTTCATGGGGCTCATCCTGGGCGTCGCCATCGGGAAGATCACCGAGATCTACACCTCGGAGCACAAGAAGCACGCCCAGTCCATCGCCAAGCAGTCCGAGACGGGCGCGGCCACGAACATCATCGCGGGACTGGCGGTGGGCATGCAGTCCTGCGGCTGGCCGGTGTTCCTCATCGCCGCCTCCATCTTCGGGGCCTACTTCTTCTCCGGCCTCTACGGGATCGGGATCGCGGCGATCGGGATGCTCTCCACGCTCGGCATCAGCCTGGGCATCGACGCCTACGGGCCGGTGGCGGACAACGCGGGGGGCATCGCGGAGATGACCCACTGCCCGCCGGAGACGCGCACGCGCACCGACGCCCTCGACGCGGCGGGGAACACCACCGCGGCCATCGGAAAGGGCTTCGCCATCGGTTCCGCGGCCCTCACCGCCCTCGCCCTGTTCACCACCTACGCCAACGAGTACTGCCGGCAGAAGGGCATCCCGAAGCTCAATCTCGACATCCTCGATCCCCGGGTCACGTCGGGGCTCTTCCTCGGGGGGATCCTGCCCTTCCTCTTCTCCTCCATGACCATGAAGGCCGTGGGCCGGGCGGCGTTCAAGATGATCGGCGAGGTGCGAAGGCAGTTCCGCACGATCCCCGGAATCATGGAGGGGACGGGCGAGCCCAACTACGGCCGCTGCGTGTCCATCGCCACCCGCGGCGCCCTCGGCGAGATGATCATGCCCGGGATCATGGCCATCATCGCCCCCGTGGTGGTGGGGATCGTCCTCGGCCCCATGGCCCTCGGCGGGCTCCTGGCCGGCTCCCTGGTGACGGGCGTCCTCCTCGCCATCTTCATGGCCAATGCGGGCGGAGCCTGGGACAACGCCAAGAAGTGGATCGAGAAGGGCAACCTCGGCGGCAAGGGCTCCGACGTCCACAAGGCGGCGGTGGTGGGCGACACCGTGGGCGACCCGTTCAAGGACACCTCGGGACCGAGCATCAACATCCTGCTGAAGCTCATGTCGATCGTGTCCCTGATCTTCATCCCGCTCTTCATCGCCCTGGACGCCCCTCTCCTGTGACGGAGCGAGACGCGAAGAGAGACGCGCCGGCCCGGGACTCCGAGGGGCTGGCGCGTTTCATCGCCGGGGAGCTCCTGGAGATGAAGGGGGAGGACGTGGTGATCCTCCGCATGACGGAGGTCCTGCCCGTCACCGACTACTTCGTGATCGTCACCGGCCGGAGCGCCCGGCACGTGGACGCCCTGGTGGACCGCGT
>JAOZQC010000430.1 GCA_029932425.1 Planctomycetota bacterium
CCTCTGCTTGCGCTCATCGCCAAGTAGGATGACTCGTCTCTTCACGGAGTAGCCGCTCCACGGTTTCCGCCACGCCCGCCGCGTCCAGCGAGAGACCGGCCAGGGTCTCCGACCGCGGGGAATGATCGAACAGCTCCGGCGGCACGCCGAGGCGCACCACCCGCACCTCGGCCCCCGGCCCCCCCTCCAGGGCCTCCAGGACGGCGGAGCCGAAGCCCCCGGGCAGGGACCCTTCCTCCAGGGTGAGCAGGAACGGGTGACGGGCGGCGAGCTCCCGGACGAGCTCCCGGTCCACGGGGGCCGCGAAGCGCGCGTTCACCAGGGTGGGGCGGATCCCGCGCCGGCGGAGGAGCCGGGCGGCCTCGAAGCCCGTGTGGACCATGGAGCCGTAGGCCAGGATCGCGCCGTCGGGCCCCTTCCGGAGGATCTCCGCCCGCCCCTTCCGGATCGGCTCTCCCACCGCGCGCCCGAAGGAGGGCGGCACGGGCCCCCGGGGATACCGGATCGCGCAGATCTCCCCGGACGCCGCCGCCCACCGCAGCATCCGACCGAGCTCCGGGCCGTGCTTCGGCGCGAGGAGCGTGACGCCGGGCAGCGCGCGCAGGGCGGGGATGTCGTAGAGGCCGTGGTGCGACCAGCCGTCCGCCCCCACGAACCCCGCGCGGTCGAGGCAGAAGATCACGGGCCGCCGGTTCAGGCAGATGTCGTGGAAGACCTGGTCGAAGGCCCGCTGGAGGAAGGTGGAGTAGATCGCCACCACCGGCAGGAGACCTTCCCGGGCGAGGCCCGCGGCCAGGCCCACCGCGTGCTGCTCGCAGATGCCCACGTCGAAGAAACGGTCCGGGAACCGCGCCTGGAAGCGGTCCGTCCCCGTGCCGCCGGGCATCGCGGCCGAGATCGCCACCACCCGGGGATCGTCCTCCGCGAGCTCGATGAGGGCGTCGCTGAACACGCGCGTGTAGGTCGGCCGCGGCCGCGACCGGCGTCCCCGCGGCCGGGGCGGCAGCGGCTCCGGGGACCTCCGGGGGGAGACGCCGTGGAACCGGACGGGATCGGCCTCCGCCTCCCGGTACCCCTTGCCCTTCTCGGTGAGGGCGTGGAGGAGGGCCGGACCGCGGTGGCGCTTCACCACCCGGAGCGCCCGCACCAGCCCCCCCACGTCGTGGCCGTCGAAGGGGCCGAAGTACTTGAACCCCAGCTCCTCGAAGATGTGGCCGCGCACCAGCACGTACTTGAGGGTCCGCATGGCGTGGTCCACCGCTCCCCGGAGCCTCTCCCCCACCAGCGGGACGGAGGCCAGGGCGGACTGCACCTCGCCCTTCAGGGAGGAGTAGAGCGGCAGGGTGCGGATGCGCGCCAGGTACCGGGAGAGGGAGCCCACGGTCCGGGCGATGGACATCCGGTTGTCGTTCAGGACGATGAGGAGGTCCTTCCCCGCCTCCCCCGCCATGTTCAGGGCCTCGAAGGCCATGCCCGCGCCGATCGACGCGTCGCCGATCACCACCACGCACTTCCTCTCCTCCCCCGCCAGGGAGGAGCCCAGCGCCATGCCGAGGGCAGTGGAGATCGAGGGGCCCGCGTGCCCCCCCATGAAGTGGTCGTAGGGGCTCTCCCGGGGGTTCGGGAAGCCGGAGAGGCCCCCGGGCCCGCGCTGGGTGGGAAAGAGCTCCCGGCGCCCGGTGAGGATCTTGTGGGTGTAGGCCTGGTGACCCACGTCGAAGACCAGGCGGTCCTCGAGGAAGTCGAAGACGTAGTGGAGCGCCACCGTGAGCTCCACCGTGCCCAGGTTCGCGGCCAGGTGTCCCCCGGTGGTGAGCACGGTCTCCACCAGGTAGTCGCGGATCTCCGCGCAGAGCCCGGGAAGGGCCCCCTCGGGGAGGGCCCGGAGCTCCGCGGGTCCCTCGATGGTCTCCAGCAATCCACCCATGGATTCAGGCCGTCCGTTCCACCACCCGCTCCGCCAGTCCGTAAAGGAGATCCGCCCCGGGGAGACCCTTCACCTCCTCCCGGGCGGCCTCCACCAGCGCCCGCGCGCGCCGCCGCGAGGCCTCGAGCCCCGCCGCCGCGGGCCAGGTCATCTTCCCGCGCGCCCGGTCCTTCCCCGGGCTCTTGCCCAGCTCCCCCGCCGTCCTCGTCTCGTCCAGCACGTCGTCGCGGATCTGGAACGCGAGCCCCACGGTCTCCGCGAACGAGGCCAGGCGGCGCTCGATCTCCTCCCCTCCCCCCACCGCCGCCACTCCCAGCCGCGCGCATCCCCCGAGGAGGGCGGCCGTCTTCTTGCGGTGGATCGACTCCACCACCGCGAGGTCGGGCGTCCGGCCCTCCGCCTCGAGGTCCTCCACCTGGCCCCCGATGAGACCCGCCGTCCCCACCGCCTCCGCGAGGATCCGCACGGACCGCGCCGCGGTCTCGGCGGGGGCCATCCCCGCGAGCGTGGCGAAGGCGTGGTTCAGGAGGGCGTCCCCCGCCAGGATCGCCGTCCCCTCGCCGAAGACCTTGTGGCTCGTGGGCTTCCCCCGGCGGAGGTCGTCGTCGTCCATGGCGGGGAGGTCGTCGTGGATCAGGGAGAAGGCGTGGACCATCTCCACCGCGCAGGCGGCGGGCAGGGCCGCCTCCTCCGCCCCTCCCGCGCTCCGGGCCGACAGCAGGCAGAGCACGGGGCGGAGTCTCTTGCCGCCCGCGAACACGGTGTAACGCATGGCCCGGTGGAGGGAGGCGGGGGACGCGGCGGCGGGAGGGAGGCTGGCGTCCAGCGCCTCGTCGATGCGCGGCCTCCAGAGTTCCAGGTACTCGGGAAACGTCATGCCCGATCGGCTCCCGTGCGTCCCCACGCCGCCGCCCTCCGTCGCGATCCGCCCCGATTCTGCACCGCCGGCGTTCCCCGTCCCGGGAAAACCGGGCCGCGGCTACTCCTCGGAGGCGGAGAAGTCCTTCTCCACGAGGTTCCCGTCCGCGTCCTCGGTGAGGATCTTCACGCGCTGCTCCATCTCCCCCAGGATCTCGTGGCACGCCCGGAGGTGCCCGATGGCGCGCTCGTAGATACCGAGCGCCTCGGAGAGCCCCACCTCCCCCGCCTCCAGGACCCGCACGTCCTCCTCGAGCGCCCGCAGGTGCTCCTCGAAGGTCTCACCCATCCCTTCCTCCCTCCTCCCCGGCGGGGAGCACGCGGGACCGGAGCCCCCCGCGATGAAGCCTGGTCTCGATCACCGCGCCGGGAACGGCGCGCGCCGCGTCCCGCAGGGGGGCGGTCTCCCCCTCCAGGGCGGTGATGCTGTACCCCCGCGCGAGGACCGCCAGGGGGTTCAGGGCGGACAGCCGGCCGGCCAGGTCCGAGAGGACCTCCCGCCGCCGCGCGGCGGCGGCGGCGGCCGCGGCCGCGAGCCGCCGGGAGAGATCGTCGAGGCGCTGGTAGAAATCCGGATCTAGATAGAGCCCGGTGGTGAGGATCCACTCCGGTTCACCGGGATCGCCGCCCAGCCCCACGTAGGCCAGCAACCCGCGCTCGGCGTCCTCCACGAACGGCT
>JAOZQC010000431.1 GCA_029932425.1 Planctomycetota bacterium
GGACCTGGAGGGAGCGCTCCGGTACTACCGGAGGAGCGCGGAAGCCCATCGCTCCATCGGAAGCCGGCGGGGACTGGCCATGGTCCTGAACAACATGGGAGCCCTCGATCTCTCGCGGGGCGACGTGGGGATGGCGCTCGAACGTTTCGAGGAGGCGCTCCGGATCCGGCGGGAGATGGGGGACCGTTCCCGGGAGGGCACCGCTCTCCTGAATCTCGGCGAGGCCCTGGCGGCGGCGGGCCGGACCGCGGAGGCGGAGGAGCGCGTGCGGGAGGCGCAGCTGATCTTCCGCGAGCGGGAGGACCCGGGGCGGGCGGCCGCGGCCCTGGCGCTGCGGGCCGAGATCCTCCGGGAGAGAGGGGACGTGCCCGCCGCGGAGGAAGCGATCCGCCGGGCTCTCGATCTCCGGGTGCGGGACCCGAGGGTCCGGGCGCAGGTCCACCGGGAGATGGCGGAGATCCTCCTCTCCCGGGGGCGGGTCGGCGCCGCGGAGAAGAGCGCGGAGCGCGCCCTCTTCCACGCGGAGGCGGGCGCGGACCGGGAGGACCTGGCGCGCGTGCTCCGCACGCGGGCGCGGGTCGTCCTCGCGGGAGGCGATTCCGAGGAGGCCGCTCGGGTCCTGGCCCGGGCGGAGGAGCAGCTCGGGGGCATGACCGGTCCCGAGCTGGCCCGGGTGTGCTTCGAGCGGGGACGGGCGCTCCGGACGACCGATCCCGCCCGCGGGAGGGAATGCCTGATGCGGGCGCGGGGGATCATGGAAGCCCTGGAGGGCCGGGGAGCCGCCTTCCCCGAGCGCGCCGAGGTGGAGCGCCTCCTGGGCGGCGGGGCCGGCCTTTGACAGCTCTTCTGCCCTCCCCTACACTTCTCTTTCCATGAACGAACGGAGTGCCGGAGAAGGGCCGCTCACTGTGCGGATGGACCTCCCCAACCTCCTGGGGCTCGCCCGGCCGGTTCGGGAGATGCTGAACGTGACCCTCACGGAGCTGGGCTACGACGAGGAGTTCCGCGAGGAGCTGGGGCTGGCGGCCACCGAGCTCTTGAACAACTCCTTCGAGCACGCCTCGGAGAGGGAGGAGCACGTGGTGACACTGGGATGGTCGGCCGGCGGCGAGAACTGCGAGTTCTGGGTTCACGACGAGGGGGAGGGGCGGATCACCCAGGAGGACTTCGATCTCATGGGAGAGGGGCCCCCCGACCACTTCGAGGATCGCGGCCGGGGGCTGTTCCTCATCCGGGCCTTCTGCGACCGGGTGGAGGTCCGGGACGCGGAAGAAGGGGGGACGATCGTGAGGATCGTGAAGAGCCGGAGGCCGGAGTGACGCCGGGACCCCGGGAGCCGGAGCGGAAACCGGGCGACACCTTCGCGGGCTTCCTCACCGGGGACACCTCCCGGGACCGGCGGAACGTGGACATGCTCCTGGACACCATCGCCCAGGTGTCCTCCTCGGTGCGCATCGAGGAGATCCTCGTCTCGGTGGTGGACAAGGCCTTGGGCCTCACGGGGGCGGAGCGCGGGATCCTCATGCTCTACGACGACCGGGGCGAGCTGAGGGTGCGCGTGGCCCGGGACTCCCTCGGCCGGGATCTCGGGGGGGACCTGAGGTACAGCCACACCATTCCCCAGAAGGTGGCGAGGGAGGGCCGGGCGGTCTGTCACCTGGACACCACCAGCGCCAACCCCGCCTCCCTGGGTCAGTCCATCATGGACCTCCGCCTGGTCACGGTCATGTGCGTTCCCCCCAAGGTGAAGGACCGGACCATCGGCGTCCTCTACGTGGACAGCCGGGCCCTCTCGGGCGAGGGCTTCACCGATTCCGATCTCACGCTGTTCAAGGCCCTCTCTTACCAGCTCGCCATCGCCATCGAGAACGCCCGGCTCCTCAACGCGGAGCTGGAGAAGGAGCGGATGCAGCAGAGCCTCCAGATCGCCCGGGAGGTGCAGCAGAGCCTGCTGCCGCCGGGAGGACTCAGCCTGCCGGGCTTCGACATCCACGGGATCTCCCGGCCCTGCGAGGAAACGGGGGGGGACTACTTCGACTACATCCGCGTGCGGGATTCCCACGTGGGCCTGGTGGTGGGCGACGTCTCCGGCCACGGGATCGACGCGGCCCTCTTCATGGCCACGGGCCGGGCCCTGCTCCGGGCCTTCGTGACCACCCGGCAGGAGCTGTCCGAGGTGATCGCCGACCTGAACAACGCCCTGGAACGGGACATGGGCACGGGGCGGTTCATGACCCTCTTCTACGGCGACCTGGATGTGCGGGAGCGGCTGCTCCGCTACGTGCGGGCCGGGCACAACGCCCCCGTCCTCTACCGCTCGGAGACCGGGGAGTTCGAGGACCTCTCGGAAGGCGGGATGGCCCTGGGGTTCGTCCGGAACATGCGGTACCGGACGGCGGGGCCGGTGGTGCTGGGACCGGGGGATATCCTCCTCCTCTACACGGACGGAATCCCGGAGGCCCGGGACACCGCCAAGAACCAGTTCGGCGTGGAGCGGATGCTCGAGGCGGTGCGGGAGGGCCGGGATCGTGCCGCCCGGGAGATCGTGGAGGGGATCCTGGACCGGGTGGCCGCCTTCACGGAAGGGGCTCCGATCGAGGACGACCTCACCCTCATCGTGTGCAAGGGAGTGGACGGCCCGGCTTCCGGCGCGGCCGGGGACCGGTGAAGAGGAGCCCATGGAGATCGAGAAGAGCCTGCAGGACGACGTCCTTTGCCTTGCCCTCCGGGGCGACTTCGACACCACGGAGGTCGGCTACTTCGACGCCCTCATCTCCGAGGCCATCGACGCCGGCCAGGTGCGGATCATCCTGGACCTCCAGGAGCTCCGGTTCGTGAACTCCACCGCGCTGGGGGCCTTGCTCCGGGCGGGGAAGAGACTGGGCCAGTACGGAGGGAGCCTGGTGGTCGCCCGGCCCACCCCCGCCGTGGACCGGACCTTCCGGCTCCTCCAGCTCGACCGGCGGATCCCGATCTTCGACGCCCCCACCGGGGGGGCGGAGCACCTTCGGTCGATCGACCCCGGCGAGGTGGGGGGGGAAGGGCACGAGGTGGAGTTCCACCTCCCCGAGGCGGAAGGGACCTTCGGTCCGCGGCCCCGGAGGGGGACGCTGGTGGACATCGAGGAGGAAGGTCTGACGCTCGCCTTCGAGAACCTCGACCGCCTTCCCGTGGAGGAGGTCTTCCGCCCCGGAAGCCCGGTACACCTCCGCTTCCGGCTTCCCCTCTACCACCCCTCCCACGTGTTCGGACCGAAGGGGGAGATCGAGGGCTACGAGCAGCTCGGCCGGGAGACGATCCACCTCCGCGTGCGCTTCACGGAGCTGGCCGACCGCGAGCGGTCCGCGATCCGCCGGTACGCCAAGGACCTCGAGTTCCTCCGCGACGAGGAGTGAGAGCCCTGCCCCCCGGGGGGGACAGGGAGCGGCCCGATCCGGGGCCACCGGGTTCGGGAACCGGTGCCCTCCGAGGGGAGCGGACCCGGGTTCCGCCCGCGGCACGGGCTTTGCGCGCTTCCCGG
>JAOZQC010000432.1:0-1847 GCA_029932425.1 Planctomycetota bacterium
ACCGCCGTACCCATGAGGAAGAGGTTGGCGAAGAGGTCGAGGTAGCTGGCCGCGAGCCCGAGGGCGGCGAGGACGGCGCAGATCGCCCAGAGGATGAAGACGGCGCGGCGCTCCCCCATGCCGAGGGCCACCAGGCGGTGGGAGAGGTGATCCCGGCCTCCCTGCGAGACCCTGCGCCCCGCGAGCTTGCGCATCACGGTGACGAAGGTGGTGTCGAAGATGGGGACGCCGAGCACGAAGACGGGGACCGCCAGGATGAGGAAGAGATTCCCCGCGTGCTCCCAGGTGCCGAGGATGGCGGAGGCCGAGAGCACGAAGCCGACGAGGAGCGCGCCGGAGTCGCCCATGAAGGTGCGGGCGGGGTTCACGTTGTAGAGGAGGAACCCGGCCTGGGCCCCGGCGAGGGCGAGGGCGAGCGTCATCACGGCGGGGAAGGGGGCGATGGAGAACCTCCCGGCGTAGGCGGCCAGCGCGGCGGCGGCGATGGTCCCCACCCCGGCGCAGAGCCCGTCCATGTTGTCGATGAGGTTGAAGGCGTTCGTGATGCCCACGATCCAGAAGATCGTCACCGGGATGGTGAGCAGGCGGTTGCCGGTGAACCGGGCCTCCACGCCCAGGGAGACCACCAGGGCCGCCGCCACCACCTGGGCCACCAGCTTCGTGGAGGGTCGGAGCCGGACGAGATCGTCCACGAGCCCCACCCCGAAGAGCACCGTGCCCCCCACCAGGACGGCCAGCACCGCCCTATCCGGCGGCCGGGTGACGAGCACCGCGGCGAGGAAGGCGGCGTAGATCGCCGTGCCGCCCAGGACGGGCACGGCCCGGCGGTTCCAGCGATCCTCCACGGGCCGGGCCACGGCCCCCGCGCGACGGGCCAGGCGGATCGTCAAGGGCGTGAGGAGGAAGGAGAGGAGGAACCCGGTGACCAGGGGGACGAGCACCGCCGTCACGGGAGGATCTCCCCGAGCCAGGCGGCGAGGCGCCCGGCCTGGCGCCGCCGGGTGTACGGAGCCAGGGCCTCGGCCCGGGCGGGGGCCGGGAACTCTCCCCCGAGGAGCCGGAGGAGGGCGTCCCGGATGCCGGGGGCGTCGTTCCTCCGGCGGACGAGGGCGCCCCCCGCCGCGACCGCCATGCGGGCCGACTCCCCCTCCGGCGGTCCCAGGAGGAGCACGGGGCGCCCGCTCCTCAGGTACTCGAAGGTCTTCCCCGCCATCACCCCCCGGGAGATCGGCCCCGGCCGCGCCCACACGTAGAGGAGGAGGGCCGGAGCGGAGCGCATCTCCCGGACCGCGTCCGCGTGCGTGAGGAACCCCGTGTGTCCGGCGAGGGAGGCGAGGCCCGCCCTCTCCAGGGCCCGGAGGAGGGCCGGGTCCCGGGCGCCCGCGAACCGCAGGGGGATCGCGCGGCCTTCCCGCGCCAGGTCCCGGACGACGCCGAGAAAGACGCCCGGGTCGTGGCGGTCCGCGTAGCTGGACCCCACGTGCACGAGCCGGAAGCGGGGGGCCACGGGCGGGGGGGGCGGCCGGAAGTCCTCCTCGTCGAACCCGTTCCACATCACGAGCCGGGGCCGGTCCGTGCGCTCCTCGAGGGGCGCCCCCCCCCCCGGGGGGGCGGCCCCCACGCCGCGCGCCCTCCGGAGCACGAAGCTCTCGAAAGAGGAGTCGATCCGGCCCCGGACCCTGCCGTAGAGCCGCTGGGTGGCGAAGAAGTCGCGGAAGTCCGGCACGAAGGGGACTCCCAGCCGCCCCGCCGCGAGCGCCGCCGCGAGGTGGGCGGAGAGGGGCGGCGAGGAGGAGAGCACCACGTCGACCCGCGCGGGCTGACCCACCATGATTTCGTGGAGACCA
>JAOZQC010000432.1:1857-3515 GCA_029932425.1 Planctomycetota bacterium
CCGCCTCCCCTCGGAGAGACCCGCGGCCACCGCCGCGGGCACCCAGCCCGCATTCGCGTCCGGCACGTGGACGAACCGCCCCAGGAGCCGCTTCCAGGCCGCGGGGCGCCCTCCCCCGCCTCCCGCGCTTCCCGGGCCGGACCCGACCCGCCGGAGGGCGATCCGCGGCTCGAGGGTCCCGGTGCGCACGAGGCGGAAGGGACCTTCCGCGGGAAGGGACGGGTCGTGGCCGTAGGTGCCGGTCCGGGGGGCGATCACCGTCACCTGCACCCCCGCCTCCGGGAGGTGCCGGGCGAGGGCCAGCGCCCGGAGGCTCCCGATGCCCCCCAGGGGAGGGAAGTAGTATGCGAAGAGTAACGCCCTCATGAGCCCCCGATGTTAGCCGCCCTCCCGCTCGTCCCCGCAAAACTGGGTACGGCCCCGCCTTCCCCGCCTCCCCGGGCGCAGGGCCGGGGCCTTCCTCCCCCGCCCTACCGGCCGGGGACCGGGTCCCTCCTCCCCCACCCCGCCGGCCGGGGACCGGGTCCCTCCTCCCCCACCCCGCCGGCCGGGGACCGGGGCCCCCGGGGCCCACCCGCGGATCCAAGTTGCCATGGGAGGGACGGCGTGCTTGAATCCTCCCCGAACGAGTTTCCGAACCACGGCCCAAGGAGAGAGCCCGTGACCCCGGTCAGGGCGCAAACGAGAATGCGAGCGTTGCGGAACGGCCTGTGAGCAGCCGCCGCCTCGGGCGCATTGGTTGCGCCCGCGCGCCTCGGAGTGCTTCGAGGTGGGCCGTGGCCCCGGCTCGCCGGCCCTTCCGCCTAGCTCCCGGCCCCGCCGCTCCCCCCGAAGCCTCCCGCCTGCTCCCCGCCGATTCCCGGGGTGAACCGCCGCCGGATTCCGCGCGGCGGGCTTCCGCACCGCTCCCCGGAACACGCGAATCGTGAACAGAGGGTTTACCGGCCGTCCCGAGTCCGCTCCCCGGAAGAGGCGGGGGGCGGGGAGATGCGGACACCGGCCCGTTCCCTGCGACCCGATGAACGAAGGAGGAGACGAACGTGGAAGAGCCGAGGATAGGCGTCTTCGTCTGCGACTGCGGACTCAACATCGCCGGCACGATCGACTGCGGGGCGGTGGCGGAGGCCGCGGAGAGCCTGGAGAACGTGCAGTGCGTCGTGCGCAACAAGTACACCTGCGCCGACCCCGGCCAGAACGAGATCAAGGCCGCCATCGCCAGGCACCGGCTGAACCGGGTGGTGGTGGCCTCCTGCTCCCCGCGCATGCACGAGCCGACTTTCCGCGCCTGCGTGGCGGAGGCCGGGCTGAACCCCTACCTCCTGGAGATGGTGAATCTCCGGGAGCACTGCTCCTGGGTCCACACGGACATGCGGGAGGAGGCCACGCGGAAGGCGATCGACCTCGTCCGGTCCGGCGTGGCCCGCGCCGGCCTCCTCGAGCCGCAGGAGGAGACGCGGGTCCCCGTGGAGAAGGCGGCCCTCGTCATCGGCGGGGGCGTCACCGGGATCCAGGCGGCCCTGGACCTGGCGGACGGCGGGCACCGGGTCTACCTCGTGGAGAAGGAGGCGTCCATCGGCGGGCTCATGGCGAAGCTCGACAAGACCTATCCGACGATGGACTGCTCCATATGAATCCTCGGCCCCAAGATGATGGATGCC
>JAOZQC010000433.1 GCA_029932425.1 Planctomycetota bacterium
TGCGGTACGGCTGGAGATCGACGCGGACGCTGCGGGTTCTCTTGCCGCGGGCCAGGGGCATGGACCCGCGGGGGATCTGGAGCAGGACCTCCAGCTTCTGGCGCGAGGAGGTGGGGTTGGTGACCACCACGTGCGCGGCGTAGGCCACGCCGGTGACGTACTGGCTCGAGAGCACCAGCCACTCGAAGAGGTTCATGGCGATCCAGATCCCGAGGAACCAGCGGGCCTGGAGGTAGAAGGTCCCGATGAGGAACCAGAAGACCCAGTAGAAGACCCGGATCCTCGCGCGGGGGAAGAAGATCATGTAGCAGCCGAGAACGCCGGCGATGGCCCCCGAGGCCCCGATGAGCATCCGCACCTCCTGGTCGGCGGGGAGGATCTGGTACATCCCGCAGGCCGCCACCCCGGAGGCCAGGTAGAGGGCCAGGAAGAGGAGATGCCCCATCTTGTCCTCGACGTTGTCCCCCACGATCCAGAGGAACCACAGGTTCCCCAGGATGTGCAGGAAGTTGCCGTGGAGGAAGAGGGACGTGAAGTACGTGGTGAGGGTCGGATGCGCGGGGCGGAAGCCGTATTCCCAGGCCGTGCGCAGGGGGAGGACCCCGAAGCTGCCGGAGCCGAACACGTTGGCGAACAGGAAGACCAGGCCGTTCGCGGCGATGATCCCGTACGTCACCCAGGGGATCCGCTCCGACGGATTGTCGTCACCGATGGGGAAGAACATCCGCTGTCCCCCGCCCCGCGTACCCGGGCGCCGGTCC
Source organism: Planctomycetota bacterium (assembly GCA_029932425.1). Taxonomy (GTDB): domain Bacteria; phylum Planctomycetota; class JAJSAM01; order JAJSAM01; family JAJSAM01; genus JAOZQC01. The sequence goes on from JAOZQC010000433.1 coordinate 762, forward strand.
CGCCGCCGCGCCTTCCCGGAGGACGGTCCCGGACGCTCCGCGTACCCCGCGCTCCGGGCCGCTCCCCCCGCGGGAGCGACCACCCCCGGCGCGGGATCGAGGCCCGGCCCCGCCGCCCCCGTGGGGAGGCGCCGCGCGAGGGCCCGGTCCGGAACCGCCCGGGAGCCGGGCCCGCGCCCCCGGTGCCTTACTCATCGGCGAGACGGCGCATCTCCTCCACCACCATGTTCCCGATCTCGTCCGTGCCGTGGACGCCCGCGCCCAGGGAGCGGATCCGGTCGCCGGTGAGGAGGGCCGCCACCGCCCTCTCCACGAGCGCCGCCGCCTCCTCCTCCCCGAGGAAGTCGAGCATCATCTGGACCGCGCTGATGGCGGCCAGGGGGTTGGCCTTGTTCTGGTCCTTGTACTTGGGCGCCGACCCGTGGATCGGTTCGAACATGGAGACCCGGCCGGGGTGGATGTTCGCGGAGGCCGCGATGCCCATCCCCCCCTGCACCATGGCCCCGAGGTCGGTGATGATGTCCCCGAAGAGGTTCGTGGTCACCGCCACGTCGAACCACTCCGGGTTCTTCACCATCCACATGCAGGCGGCGTCGATGTAGGCGTGGTCGCGGGTCACGTCCGGGTACTCCTCGCCGATCTCGGCGAAGGCCCTCGTCCAGAGATCGTGGGCCCGGACCGCGTTCGCCTTGTCGATGAGGGTGAGCTGCCGGCGGGGCCGCTTGCGGGCCAGCTCGAAGGCATAGCGGATCACCCGCTCCACCGCGGGACGGGAGAAGACCATGGTCTGGGTGGACACCTCGAGCGGGGTCCCCTTGTGCACGAACCCGTGCATGCCCGCGTAGGCGTCCTCCGTGTTCTCCCGCACGAAGACCATGTCCACGTCCTCGGGCTTCTTGCCCTTCAGCGGGCAGAACCGCTCGGAGTAGAGCTTGATCGGGCGCAGGTTGACGTAGAGGTCGAGGTCCCACCGCACCGCGCCGATGATCCCGCGCTCGATGAGGCCCACCTCGGCCCGGGGATCCCCGATGGCGCCGATGTAGATCGCGTCCATCTGCCGGAACTCGTCCAGCGTCCCCTCGGGCAGGATGACCCCCGTCTCGAGGTAGTGCTCCGTTCCGTAGGGGTACTCCTCCACCCGGTAGGAGAAGCCCCGCATCTCGGCCGCGGCCGCGAGAACCTTCAATCCTTCACGGACCACCTCCGGGCCGATGCCGTCGCCGCCGATCACCGCGATCTCGTACACGTCCACCTCTCTCGTCGTCCCCTTTCCTCCGGACCCTCCCGGCGCATCGTCACGGGGAGCACCGGGAGCGCCGTCTCTTCCGGAGAGGCCCCGGCCGGGACCGTCCCCTCCCGTTCCGGCCGGTCAACGGCCCGTGAACGTCGCCTTCCGCTTCTCGAGGAACGCGGTGAGCCCTTCCTTCACGTCCTGCGTGGCGCTCACCACCCCGAAAAGGCTCTCCTCGAGGTGGAGCCCCGCTTCCCGGCTCATCCCGAGTCCCCGGTGCACCGCCTCCTTCGCGTAGCGCACCGCGAGCGGACCGTTCCAGAGGATCCTCTCCGCCAGCTTCCGTGCCTCGGAAAGGAGATCGTTCGGCGGGAACACCCGGTTCACGAGCCCGATCCGGTAGGCCTCCGCGGCATCCACCATGCTCCCGGAGAGGATCATCTCCAGGGCCCGGCCCTCCCCCACCAGCCGGGGCAGCCGCTGGGTTCCCCCGTAGCCGGGAATGATGCCGAGGGTGACCTCGGGGAGGCCGAGCTTCGCGGTCTCCGAGGCGTAGCGCACGTGGCAGGCGAGCGCCACCTCGAGGCCGCCGCCCAGGGCGAACCCGTTCACCGCCGCGATCACGGGCACGGGACACTCCTCGATGGCGGCGCACATGGCCTGGCCGCGCGCGGAGACCTCCTTCGCGGTGACCGCGGTCATCTCCGCGAGCTCCGCGATGTCCGCGCCCGCCACGAAGGCCTTTTCTCCCGCCCCCGTCACGACGGCCGCCCCCGCCTCCCCGGGGAGGTGCGTGAAGAGATGCGTGAGCTCCGCGATCGTGGCGGCGTTCAGGGCGTTCAGCTTCTCGGGGCGGTGGATGGTGACCAGGGCGATCCGGTCCTCCACCGCGACGCGGAGGTTCTCGTAGTCCATGGCATGACCTTTCGATCCGGGGGACCCGCGCCGGGCCGGGACGGCCCGAGGCGGGAGGAGAGTATACGGGCCCGGAGGACACGGAGCCAATCCGGACCGGGCCCCCTCGGGCGCGGGAGAAGGGGCGAGGTCAGCGGGCCGTGTACTTTCCGCCGTTCTCGCGGGCCAGCATCGACATGAAAGCCCGGTTGTGGCCGCCGATGCCGATGGCGTGGATGATCACCCTCTTCAGCTTGTTCCACTCGCGGACGGCGCGGATCACCTTCATCCAGTCGTCGGGCGACCCGTCCGGTTTCGTGGGGGAGCCGTCCGAGAGGAGGAAGATCGTGTCCGCGTGCGGGCTGTAGTACCGGTCCCGGGAACCCATGCCCGCCACCTCGAAGGCGGCGTGGAGCGCGTCGTAGATGTTCGTGCTGGACCCGGCTTCGAGCCTCTGCACCCAGGCCACCGCCTTCGCCTTCATGGTCTTCGTGGCGGGGACCATGCCCTCCTGCCACTTCTTCACGAGATCGTTGAAGGCGATGACGTCGAAGCGGCCCTTGCTGTCGAAGCCCCGGAGGACGCGGGTCAGCTCCCGCTTGGCGGCGTCGATCTTCGAGAGCTC
>JAOZQC010000036.1:0-6742 GCA_029932425.1 Planctomycetota bacterium
GGCGCACCAGGCGGAGCTTTTGAAGCGGGACCCGGGGGAGAACTACGAGCAGCTCCGGCAGGCGGTGATGCCGGCGATCGACGATCTCGGGAACGAGACCCACCTCTCCTTCGACTACTTCGAGAACCAGTTCGATCGCGAGGTGGAGGAGGTCTACCTGTCGGGTGGAGGCTCGCTGCTGCCTCTCCTGGAGGAGATCTTCGAGAAGATCTTCGAGAAGCGCACCCGGAGCTGGGACCCCACGGAGAACCTGAAGATCAACGCGGACTCCGTGGACGTGGGGAAGCTGAAGGCGAACGCGGCCCAGCTCGCGATCGCGGTGGGCCTGGCCTCGCGGCTCAGAAAGGACTGACGGCGATGATCAAGGTCAATCTGCTGCCTCCGGAATACCGGAAGGTCGAGAGGACGCCCATCCTCCGGTTCGTGGTGATCCTCTGCGGGGTGGTTCTCTCGGCGTCGGCGATCGGCGCCTTCCTGTACGTGCACTTCGGCGTGCTCGTGAAGACCGTGAGCGACCGGGAGAAGCTCGAGGAGACCTACCTCGTGAAGAAGGTGGGCGCGGACCGCTCGCGGCTCCTGGAGCGCGAGGCGCGCGAGTACAAGAAGCGCCGGGCCACGATCGAGAAGATCGGGCGCACGCGGATGCTCTGGTCGCGGAAGCTCGACCAGCTCTGCGACGTGATCAACAACGGGGGCGACATCAAGCGCCACGAGGTCTGGCTCAGCCAGATCAAGACGCTCCCCCCGCAGGGGAAATCGCCGGGCGGGCTCTACATCAAGGGGCTCTCCGGAGGCTCGGAGATCCACCGGCTGAGCGACTTCCACCTGGACCTCAAGAACAGCGAGTTCTTCAAGGACTTCGCCTCGATCGACAACCCGGAGGGAAAGGTCGAGCACTTCTCGGACGATCGGGTTCCCAACACGGCGTGGGCTTTCGATTTCAGCATGCTGTTGAAGCCCCAGGGTTCGAAGGGAAGGGCCCGCTAGCGATGGGCTCGGGCATTCATTCCCAGGAGGTGGGGAGTGGGACGGTTTACTGAAAAGCAGTTGACCATCATGACCATCGTCGTCAGCGTGGTCATCACCGGTCTCTTCGCCGCCCTGATCTACAAGGACCTCGGGGCCAAGAGCGAGGAGGACCAGAGGATCGAGTCCCTGAAGGGACGGATCCAGGTCTGCGATCGCGAGATCCAGCGGATGCCCGCCCGCGAGCAGGACGTGATCGTCTACCGCGAGATCGTGAAGCGGGACTCCGCCATCCTCCCCGACGAGTCCGAGATCAACGAGTTCATCAACGTCATCGGGGACTTCGAGAAGCAGTCCCGGGTGGTGGTGACCCAGATCCAGGGCCTGTCGCGGAGGGGACGCAGCAAGCGGAAGGAAGCGATCATCAAGATCCCCCTGAAGCTGAAGCTCCGCGGCTCCATGGACCAGTTCCTGAAGTTCGTGAACAGCTTCGAGAACTACGACCGGTTCGTCCGGATCTCCGCGTTCCAGATCACGGCGGGCAGGGGGAAGGACGAGGACGGGAACATCCAGCACGAGATCACGCTCGAGCTGGAGACCTACCAGTACAACCCCGGGGGCGGCGAGGTCGTCCGGGTGGAGATTCCGAACTTCGAGCAGCTCAAGCAGGACATCGCGATCCAGAAGCGCATCCGGCAGGAGAAGCCGGCCCACATCGAGAAGTACCTCCTGAAGCCCAGGATCGGGCGCCGGGATCCCCTGGTGGACCCGCGGGAGCCCGCCCGCCAGGAAGGCGCGGACGAGGCCAACCAGGACGAGCTCTGGAAGCGGCAGATCGCGATCCTGGATCGCCTGAGCATGGACGTGACCCTCCTCCGGGACGACGTGCGGGTGGAGGAGAAGCTCCGGGCGGAGAACAACTTCATCCGGATCGCGAGCGTCTCGACGGCGATCGACCAGCGCATCGCCCAGCTCGACTTCCAGATCTCGAAGGTCCTCGCCGAGCGGTCCATCTCCATCCCCGAGCTTCACGAGGAGTTCATCGCCAAGGTCGTGAAGCCCTACGAGGAGATCAAGGAGAAGAGGAAGACCGCCCCCGAGGAGATCCTCGTGGACCGGCGCCAGGTCTTCGAGATGCTGCAGAAGCTGAAGGAGAAGTTCGCGGCCCAGGACTACAAGGAGGTCATGAACTACTACGAGGGGTTCATGCGCCTCTCCCAGGGCCGGAAGTTCGCCGAGGACGCCGAGCCGCTCCGCCAGGAGATGGAGAAGCTGGCGGCCCAGGCCCAGGTGATCTCGAAGTTCGAATCCGAGCCGCTCGAGATCCAGGGGGTCATCATCGACGAGAAGCACACCTCCTACGCGATCATCAACAAGAAGATCGTGTCCGAGGGAGACAACGTGGATGCGGACGGCAAGATCAAGATCCGCGAGATCAGGGTCGATGCGATCGAGTTCATCTACGAGAACGTGCCGATCGTGAAGCCCCTGAGAGGGAAGTAGGGGAGCCGGGCCGGGCGGCGGAACACCCGGCCACAACATGGGGCAAGAGTAGGAGGAGCGGTTTCATGAGAACCGAAAGGCGTAGAACGACGGTGGGAGCGCTCGCGGCGGTGGCCCTCGGGCTGGCCGTGGTGTGCGTCCTGGCCGCGCCGGCCGGAGCCCAGACGGCTCCGAAGAAGGAGCGTCTGCTGCCCGACTCCGGGGGAACGGTCACGTTCGACGTGAAGGACCGTCCCGTGAAGGACGTGGTGAGCCTCATCCGGGACCGGACGGACGTGAACATCGACGTGGCCACGGAGGCGGAGGAGGAGACGGTCACCCTCAGCGTGAAGAACCTCCACTGGCTGACCGCGCTCCAGCTCGTGGCGGAGAAGGCGGGTTGCATCCTGGTCCAGGTGGACCCGAACCTGATCAAGGTGGAGAAGCCCCCCCGGGTCACGTTCGACTTCCAGGACGCGGACGTGCGCAAGGTCATCAGCGTGATCGCCGCCTACTCCGGGGCGAACATCGTGGTGGGCCAGGAGGTGCAGGGCACCGTCACCGTGCGCCTGAACGGCGTGCCGTGGCGCAGCGCGCTGGACACCGTGGTGAAGACCCTGGGGTTCGTGGTGGTGGAGGACGAGCGGAACATCCTCCGCGTCACGGATCCCGCCCGGCTGCAGCAGCAGCTCGAGACCCGGGTCTACACCTTCAAGTACATCCGGCCCCCGGCCCCCTACCAGGCGAAGATCACCACGGACGTGAGCGAGGGGCGGGTCCGCGCCCCCTCCGACGACGTGGAGAAGGAGTTCAACCTCCTGAAGGCCTTCGGGGCCGCGGTGGCGCCGGAGGGGAAGATCGAGTACATCCGGGCCAGCAACTCCATCGTGGTGACGGGGACCGCTCCCAAGCTCGACAAGCTGGAGGAACTCATCCAGCAGGTGGACGTGGAACCCTCCATGGTGGGCGTGGACATCCAGTTCATCACCACCAGCAACACCGACTTCCTGGACGTGGGCTTCGACCCGGGGGACAAGGGGTGGAAGGCCAGCCTGGAGCTGGGCAAGATGACCCACCGCCTCCCCTTCAACCTCGGCCGCGGCGGCTGGGAGGACCGGATCTCCGCGGTGGGAGTCTCGGGCGGGCCCAAGGGCGACTTCCGCGGGACCGGCCCCGAGGCCCTGGCGCCGGGGACCCCCGGGGCGTTCACCTTCGGGACCCTGGACTTCACGGGGATCCAGTCGACCCTGCGCCTGCTGAAGCGGGACGTCTCGAGCCGCGTGGTGCAGGCGCCGCGCATCCTGACCCTGGACAACCAGTCCGCCACGATCTTCGTGGGCGAGACCATCCGCTACGCCCGGACGAGGGCGGAGTCGAACCAGCAGGGGGGGCTCCAGTTCTCGATCGACGAGGCGGAGAACTCCCCGGTCCAGACGGGCTTCCAGCTCCTGGTGATCCCCCACGTGATCCCGGGCACGAAGAAGATCATGATGACGGTGATCCCCCAGCAGAAGACGCTCACCGGGACCTCCGCGGAGCAGCCGGGGTTCAATGTGTTCAAGGGTGGCACGGGGGCGAACGAGGTTCAGATCGCGCTGCCCCAGGAAGCTTCCTCCACGGTGGTCACCCACATGCTCCTGGAGTCCGGCGAGACGGCGGTCATCGGCGGCCTGCTCACCGAGTCGGAGTCGGTGACCACGAACAAGCTGCCCTTCGTGGGCGACCTCCCGATCATCAGCTTCTTCTTCAAGAACGACCGGAAGTCCCGCGCCAAGGACAACCTCATCATCCTCATCACCCCCCACCTCCTGAAGGGGGCGGAGGAACGGCGCAACGCACTCTCCGAGGAGATGCGGATCCAGGCGGAGCGGATCCGGAAGGAGTACGAGAGCATCGCGGGCCGCGAGATGGAGAGGATGACGGCCCCCCTCCCGAACAGCGGCGGCGGGAAGTAGCCGGCGCATCCGCGCGGGAGGCGGGAATCGGCCCGGGACCCCGGCCGAGGCGAGGGGCCGGGCGGTGGCGCCCGGCCCTCTCCGCCTCCCGGCTCCCCCCGATCCGGTCCCCTCCGCCCGCCGGGGAGTGGACGCGGGAGGGCAAGCTGCTATAGTGAGCCGCCCGACGAGGATCGGAGCCGCACGGGGCCCCCCGAACCGCGGGGGAGGCAGCCATGGAAGATGGGGTCCGGGCCGGGGACATCATGGTGCCCCTGGGGCGGTATCCTTCGGTTCGTCCGGAGGCGAAGCTCCGGGAAGCGATCGCGCTCTTGGAGCGTCCGGAGCTCGCGATACGGTTGCCGGACGGCCGGGTTTCCCTGCCCCGGGTCCTCCTGGTGATCGACGACACCATGAACCTGGTCGGTCTCCTGCGGCGCCGGGACATCTTCCGGGCGATCCTCCCCCGCTTCCTGCGGGGCGCCCCGGGGGATCCGCTCCCCGGTCCGTTCGAGGTTCCCGCCGATCCGAACCTGGCCTCCCTGGTCCGGGAACGCCGGATCGATCGCATGCGCCACCGTGCGGAGCGCCGGGTCCGGGCGGTGATGAGCCCGGTCCGCGTGACCGTGGATCACGACGACCATCTCCTCCGGATCCTCCAGGAGATGGTGGATCACGACCTTCCCTTGATCCCCGTCCTGGAGGATGGAGAGGTGGTGGGGGCCGTCCGCTCCGTGGACGTGCTGCACCACGTGGCCCGCCGCATCCTCCTCCGTGGAGGATGAAACAGGAGGCTCCCCCTTCATGAGCAAGGCGGAAGGATCCGGCGGCTCTCCCGGGACGCGGGCGATCCACCTGGAAAAGACCCCGCCGAAGGTCGACGGGAAGCGGCTGGCGTTCCTCCTGCTCGGAGTGGCTCTCTTCCTCCTCGTCTACCTCGCGCCGCCCCTGAGCCCCGCCGTGGACCCCCACGGCGTCGCCTTCCCCCTGAGCCGCGAGGGGAAGGCCTCGCTCGCCCTCTTCCTCCTCGCCGCCGTGTGGTGGGTCTTCGAGGTGATCCCCATCGGCGTCACCGCCATCGCCATCGGCGTCATCCAGATGCACTTCCTCATCTCCCGGCAGGACGCGGGGGGCGACGTGCGGCCTCTGGCCGTCGCCCTGCGGGACTTCTTCGACCCCTCGGTGTGGTTCATCTTCGGGTCGCTCACCATCGGCATGGTGTTCACCAAGACGGGCCTCACCCGGCGCCTGGCCTATCGCATGCTGGCCATGGTGGGGGAGAGGACGAGCCTGATCTACCTGGGGGCGTTCGCCCTCACCGCCACCCTCACGCTGATCATGGCCCACACCGCCGTGGCCGCCACGATCTTCCCCCTCCTCATGGCGATCTACACCCTCTACGACGAGTCGGGCGAGCGAACCCGGTTCGGAAAGGGGCTCTTCATGGGGATGGCCTACACCGCGGGGGCGGGGAGCATCGTCACCCTCCTGGGCGCGGCCCGGGGGGCGGTGGCGATCGGGTTCTTCCGGGACATCACGGGCCGGGAGATCGGGTTCTTCGAGCTCTCCTGGTACATGCTGCCCGTGGGCGTCACCATGGTCGTGCTCCTGTGGCTCTACTTCCTCGTCGTCTACCGGCCGGAGAAGGACCGGATCCCCGGGCTCCGCGAGCGAGCCCGGGAGCTGCACGCCACCCTGGGCCGGATGGGGGGGGCGGAGATCGGCGCCCTCCTCATCGTGTTCGGGGCGATCGCGGTGCTCTCCCTGAAGGCCCTCCTTCCCGGTCAGCCCTTCCTGGACGGGCTGCACAAGAGCGCGGTCCTCCTCACCGCCACCGTCCTCTTCTTCGTGTTCCGGATCCTCGACCTCAGGGACCTGGAGCAGCTTCCCTGGAACATCATCCTGCTCTTCGGGGGCGCCATGAGCATCGGATTCTGCCTGTGGGAGACGGGGGCCGCGCGGTGGCTGGCCGTGCACTGGCTCGGGATGTTCGAGAACGCGCCCTGGTTCGTCTTCGTCCTGGGGATCGCCTTCTTCGTCATGGTCATGACGAACTTCATCATGAACGTGGCGGCCATCGCCATCAGCCTGCCCGTGGCGCTCGTCCTCGCCCCCTACCTCCGCGTGTCCCCGGAGGTGGTGCTCTTCGCGGCCCTCGCCACGGCCGGCATGCCCTTCCTCTCCCTGGTGGGAGCCGCGCCCAACGCCATCGCCTACGAATCGAAGCAGTTCACCTCCGGGGAGTTCTTCCTGGCGGGGATTCCCGCCAGCCTCCTGCTCATGCTGGTCCTGGCCGCCTTCGTGTGGGTGATCTGGCCGCTCATGGGGATGCCGGTGGTGGTGGGCTGAGCCCGTCCCCG
>JAOZQC010000036.1:6752-13204 GCA_029932425.1 Planctomycetota bacterium
CGCCGGGGGGCGGGCCTCCCGGAAAAGCATGGGGAGAGACCGGATCCGTGGCAGGGTACGCGAAACGGCCGGAGGTCGCCTCCGGGGAGCGCGGATCGTGCCGCAGGCCCAGTTTCGCAAGGTCCTGGTCTTCTTCGCGAAGGAGGGGGACGCCCGCTTCCTCTCCCACCTGGACCTCCTGCGCACCATGGACCGGGCCTTTCGCCGCTCGGGCCTTCCCTTCCGGTTCACGGAGGGGCTGAACCCGAAGGTGAAGCTGTCCTTCCCCACCGCCCTGCCCCTGGGGATCGAATCCGGCGTGGAGACGGTGGAGGTCCAGGTGGAGTCGGGCGTCTCCCTCCGCGAGATCCGGGACCGCCTGGGGGCCGCGCTCCCCGCGGGCCTCCGGGTGTGGGGCGCGGAGGCCCTGTTCACCGGCGAGAAGTGGCGGGTGACGGAGCTCCACTACGTGGTGACGGGCCCGGATCTCCCTTCCTCCGGGGAGCTCCGGGAGCTCCTCGCCCGGAAGCGGGTTCCGATCCTCCGCCGGGGCCGGGAGGTGGACCTCCGGCCTCTCCTGGCGGAGGCCGCGCGGGAGGGGGAGGCCGTGCGCCTCGCGATCGTGTGGACGGAGAGCGGCACCGCACGCCCCGCGGACGTGCTCGAGGCGCTGGGGCGCGACCCGGGCGAGTACCGGGTCGTCAAGGTGGGAATGAAGTTCCAAACGACGTTCGGGGAGACGATCCTCAGGAGCCATGAGCCGCAAGATCCTGATCAATGACCGAGAGGCGGACGAGGTGCGGGTGGCCGTCCTGGAGGACGGGAAGCTCGACGATCTCTACATCGAGAGGACCCGCACGCGGAAGTACCTGGGGAACATCTACAAGGCCCGGGTGCTGAACCTGGAGCCGGGCATCCAGGCCGCCTTCGTGGACTTCGGGGGCGACCGCAACGGGTTCCTGCACGCCTCGGACGTGATGCCCTTCTACGCCGACGATCCGGAGGATCTCACCGCCTACCAGCCGCGGCCCCCCGGCCGCCCCGCCCTCATCCAGGATCTGCTCCGGCCCGGACAGGATGTCCTGGTCCAGGTCTCCAAGGACGGGATCGGGCGGAAGGGCCCCACGCTCACCACCTACCTCTCGCTGCCCGGGAGGTACATGGTGCTCATGCCGAGCCTGGCCCGGATCGGGGTCTCGAAGAAGATCCACGACGAGCGCGTGCGCCGGCGCCTCAAGGGGATGGTCCGGGAACTCGACCCTCCCCCGGGGATGGGCTACATCGTGCGCACCGCCGGGGCGGACTGCACGGCCGAGGAGCTGAAGAAGGACCTGGACTACCTCCTCCACCTCTGGGCCGCGGTGGTCCGGAAGGCGAAGACGGGACCCACCCCCTCCGCCCTCTACGAGGAGTCCGACCTGGTGACCCGGACCATGCGGGATCTCTTCAGCGCGGACGTCACGGAGATGGTGGTGGACTCCCCGGAGGTCTACGAGCAGGCCCGGGCCTTCCTCGAGGAGGTGATGCCGGAGTACGCGGGGCGCCTGAAGCTCTACCGCCGGGAACGCCCACTCTTCCACCACTACCGGGTGGAGGAGCAGATCGAGCGGATCTTCCGCCGGCGCGTACCCCTGCCCGGGGGGGGATTCCTCGTCATCGAGCAGACCGAGGCCCTGGTGGCCATCGACGTGAACTCCGGGCGCTACAAGAAGGAGGCGGACCTGGAAGACACCGCCTTCCGGATCAACATGGAGGCCATCCCCGTGATCTGCCGCCAGCTCCGGCTGCGCGACCTCGGCGGGGTGATCATCGTGGACATGATCGACATGAGGGACGCGGGGCGCCGGAAGGAGGTGGAGGACACCATCCGGCGCGAGCTCCGGAAGGACAAGGCCCGGGTGCGGGTGGCCCCCATCAGCGAGTTCGGGATCCTGGAGATGACCCGCCAGCGGGTGAGGCCGAGCCTGAAGCAGGAGATCTACGTGCCCTGCCGGGCCTGCCGGGGCACGGGCTACGTGAAGTCGCTCACCTCCATGGCGCTGGGCGTGCTCCGGGACGTGAAGGCCTTCATCCGCAGGGAGGGGGGAGGGACGGTGGAGGTGGCGGTGCCCGAGGAGGTGGCCCTCACGCTCTCCAACACCATGCGCGAGGAACTCCTCGGCCTCGAGCGGCGCTTCGGCCGGCGGATCGTCATCGTCGGCGATCGGAACCTCCTTCCGGAGGAGGTGCGATTCTCCACCCGGCCGGAGGAGAGGCCCCGGGACGGCGGTGCCATTTCTTGACCCGGGGCGGGGCGCGGGGTTGAATCCGCGGTTTGCACGTCTGGCCCGTGGGAGATTCCGACCATGTACGCCGTGATCCATGATGGTGGCCGCCAGCACCTGGTCTCCGAGGGGGACACCCTGGAGGTCGATCTCAAGTCGGGGGTCGCGGCCGGGGACGAGATCGTCTTCGGGGACGTCCGGCTCGTCCGCGGCGAGGACGGCGTCCGGGTGGGGCGGCCCACGGTGGAGGGCGCCGAGGTCCGGGGAACGGTGCTCGGAACCGTGAAGGGCGAGAAGGTGGTCGCCTACAAGTACAAGCGCCGCAAGGGCTACCACCGGAAGAAGGGCCACCGGCAGCGGTACACGCGGGTCCGCATCACGGGCATCTCGGTGTAGACCGGCTCGGGGAGGTCGAGATGGCGCACAAGAAGGGACAGGGCTCGAGCCGGAACGGACGCGACTCCAACCCCCAAAACCGGGGCGTCAAGCGCTACGGCGGACAGTACGTCACGGCGGGGACCATCATCGTCCGCCAGCTCGGGACGAAGTTCAAGCCGGGCCGGAACACCCGGCTCGGGCGGGACTGGACCCTCTTCGCCACGGCGGACGGCACCGTGGAGTTCGGCGCCGGCCGTCGCGTGCACGTCCACCCCGTCGAGGACTGACCGCCGGGGGCGGCGCGGGGCCGTCGTGTTCCAGGACGTCGCCGAGTTCATCGTTCGGGGAGGGCGCGGGGGGGACGGATGCGTCTCCTTCCGGCGCGAGCGTTTCCTGCCCAAGGGGGGGCCGGACGGAGGGGACGGCGGCCGGGGGGGCAGTGTGATTCTCGTGGCGGACCCCCAGCTCACCACCTTCACCGACTGCGCGCTGCGGCCCCTGTTCCAGGCCGAGAACGGGCGCCCGGGAGAGGGGGGGAACCGCACCGGGCGCGGCGGAGCCGACCTCGAGATCCGGCTGCCCCCGGGAACGATCGTCATGGACGCGGAGCACGGGCACGTGCTGAAGGACCTGCGGGAGCCCGGGGACCGGGTGGTCATCGTCCGGGGCGGACGGGGAGGGCGCGGAAACGCCTCCTTCGCCACCGCGGTGCGGCAGGTGCCCCGCCGGGCCACGCGCGGGCGTCCCGGGGGGGAGCGGCGCCTTCGCCTCGTGCTCTCCCTGATGGCCGACGTGGGTCTCGTGGGTCTCCCCAACGCGGGGAAGTCCACTCTCCTCTCCCGCATCTCCTCCGCCCGCCCCAAGGTGGCGGACTATCCCTTCACCACCCTGGTCCCCCACCTGGGCGTCGTCCGGGTGGACGTGGATCGCTCGTTCTGCGTGGCCGACATCCCCGGCCTCATCCGGGGGGCCTCGGAGGGGGCGGGACTCGGACACCGGTTCCTCCGGCACGTGGAACGTACCCGCCTGCTCGTCCATCTCGTGGACGCGGCCCCCGGCCCGGGCAGCCCCCCGCCCGCGGAGGCCTACCGGATCGTCAGGGAGGAGCTCCGCGCGTTCAGCGAGGAGCTCGCCGGAAAGCCGGAGATCGTGGTCGCCACCAAGATGGACCTGGGCCCCGACCCATCGGTCCTCAAGTCCCTGGCGAGGGAAGCCGAAAGGGAAGTGAGTCCCGTTTCCGCCGTGACCGGTGAAGGGCTGCGGAGTCTGCTCGGCCGGATCACCGAGGCGCTCCGCGAGGACTGATACAGGCGGACGGGCGGGAGATCCGATGGATCGCAGCATCGCCACCCAGCCCGGGCTCAGGGCCGCGGACCCGGAACCGATCCTGAACATCGAGACCCTGTTCCGGATCATGCGGGATCAGAAGGCCTCCGACCTCATCGTGAAGACGGGATCGGCTCCCGCGATCCGGGTGGACGGGAGGATCCACTTCGTCACCGACCAGCTCGTCACCCCGGAGTTCGCGCGCGAGCTCCTGGAGAGGATCCTGGACACCCGGATGCAGGAGCTCTTCTTCCAGCACGGCGAGGTCGACACCGCCTTCGAGATGCCGGGCATCGGGCGGTTCCGGGCGAACGTGTACCGGCAGCGGGGCCACGTGGGATTCGCCCTCCGGTACGTGAAGGAGGAGGTGCCGGGGCTCCGGGAGCTGGGCCTCCCCGCGGAGCAGCTCGAACGCCTGGCCTCGCTGCAGCGGGGCCTCGTGCTGGCCACCGGCGTGGCGGGCAGCGGGAAGTCCACCACCCTGGCCTCGATGCTCCAGTTCATCAACGACAACTTCGAGAAGCACATCATCACGGTGGAGGACCCCATCGAGTTCATCTACCGGGACCGCCGCAGCATGGTGACCCAGCGGGAGATCGGAGCCGACACCGTCGATTTCAACACCGCCCTGAAGCACATCGTGCGGCAGACCCCGGACGTGATCCTCGTGGGGGAGATGCGGGACCGGGAGACGATGGAGGCGGCGCTCGCGGCCGCGGAGACGGGACACCTGGTCTTCTCCACCCTCCACACGGTGAACGCCATCCAGACCGTGGAGCGGATCATCTCCTTCTTCCCGCCCCACCAGCACAGCCTGATCCGCCAGCAGCTCTCCATGGTGCTGGAAGGCGTGATCTCCCTCCGGCTCATCCAGAAGCGCGACTCCTTCGGGCGGATCCCGGCGGTGGAGCTGCTCCTCGCCACCCCCACGGTCCGGGAGATCCTCTCCGAGGGCCGCACGCGGGAGCTGGGGCGCGCCATCTACGAGGGGGCGGACTACTTCGGGACCCAGACCTTCAACCAGAGCCTGGTGAAGCTCTACAAGGCGGGTTCCATCTCCTACGAGGACGCGGTGGCCGCCGCGGACAACCCGGACGAGCTGAAGCTGGAGATCCGCGGTATCGCCAAGGGCGGGAAGGCGGACTTCGACTTCGAGTACTGACCCCGGACCCGTCCCCCGGGCCCGGCCCGCGGGGAGCGCCGTCCCGAAATACCGCTCCCCGGCCTTCCCCGCCTATACTCGGCGGAAGATCGGCGGGGAGACCGCCGTCTCATGGGGAAGAGACGGCGGCCGCCGGCACCGGGAGAGGCGCATGAAGGTCAAGTTCTGGAAGCGTTCCCTCTGGGCCCTGAACACGATCCTGGTGGCGGGCATCGTGGCCATCGCCGTCTTCGTCTTCTTCCTCGGCGGGGCCCGCATCCGGCTGGCCCGGGCGGGGGCGGAGGTGCTCGGCCGCGCCAACCTGCCCCGGGGGGAGGAGAAGATCAAGCGATCCACCCTGCCCCCGGCCATGTCGTATCGCTACATCTACGACCTGCCGATCTCCGGCCAGCCTCCCGTGACCGCGGACCCCGCGGAGTCTCCCGGGGAGACGGCCCCCGTCTCCCCCCTGGCCCGGAACTACCGCCTGGCCTGGACGATGGTGGACTTCCGGGACTTCCTCCACTGCTACGCCCACCTGGTCCGCCGCGACGGGGCGAAGCCGGCGAGGACCGTCGACGTGACCATCGGGGGGAAGGTGGAGGACTGGAAGCTGGTCATGGTCCGGAAGGACGAGGCGGACTTCGAGAACACCCGCACCGGCGACCGCGTGACCCTGAAGGCGGAGCGGGAGGCGGTTCCCGCCCTGGCCCCGGCGGGCTCCGGGGAGACGAACCCGCGGCGGGGCCCGACCCTCGGGACGCGCCCCGAGGACTGGAACTCCACGCGCCCGCCCCGGGAGATGGTGGAGAAGAGCCCGGGGGTGTGGGAGGTGCCGCGCCAGACCGCCCGGTGGTGGGGCGAGTACGGGGAGGAGAGGCTCCAGGACGTCTCCCTGCAGCCGGTGGTGAACCCGAAGACGAAGAAGCCCATGGGCCTCCAGGTGCGGTCGATCAAGAAGGGCTCCATCCTGGAGCGGCGCGGGATCCGGAAGGGCGACATCCTCCGGTCGATCAACGGCCATCGGGTGGGGTCGCGGCAGGAGGCGATCGCGTACCTGAAGGGGGAGGGCCGGGGGCTCACCCGGTACGTGGTGGAGATCGACCGGGACGGCCGGATCCTCACGCTCACCTACAACGTCCACCGGTGATGCCCCCGTCCCCGGCGCGGGAGGGCGAACTTGCCCCGCGTCCCCCCCGCGGCGTACCCTGTCCGTGATGCTCGTCGCCGCCGACGTGGGAAACTCCGCCGTGAAGATCGGGGTCTTCGACGGCGCCTCTCTTCACGCCGTGGCCCGGATCGAGCCGTCCGGGATGGGCGAGGCGGACATCCCTTCCCTCCTCGGTCTGCCGCCCGGCGGGGTG
>JAOZQC010000434.1 GCA_029932425.1 Planctomycetota bacterium
GTGAGGGGGCGTATGGAACAACGTTAGGTGCGGATGTTACAGGAGTTGTGTCGACTCTGATCACCCGGGCGTCCAACTGGGTGTTTTTCTCCACAATCTGGTTATCCACAGACGTGGAAAACCTCGTGAAGTTCTGCCGCAGGCGGAGGATTCCAGGTTGCACTGCCGAAAAAATGCTATATGGTGGGTATGAATTGGTTTTGTACCCAAGATAGCGGATAGGAGAGCCTCCGAAAAGGCGGGGACTCTGAGGGCCGCCCTTCCGCTATCTTCCCCTCTCCCGTCCATCGGGGTGTGATCGTTCCGGGGCAGGAGAACCCTCGATGGTCCGATGCACCCTCCCCCTGCTGGCGGCGGCCGCGGGTCTGGCCGCCTGTGCCGCGACCTCCGGGCCGAAGAAGGTCGAGAGCCCGGCCCGCCTCGATCCGGAGGCCGCCGTCACCCTGGCCGCCTTCTCCTCCGCCCATGGACTCCGCGTGGCCGGCGATCCCTCGCGCCGCCGCCTGGTCCTCTCGGGGAGGGGAAACCGGATCCTCCTCTTCCCGGGGACCTCGGTGGGGGTGGTCAACGGGCGGAGGGTCCCGGGCCTGGGACGGGTCCGGGCCGTGTCCGGGCGGTGGGTGCTCCGGCGCCGGGACGCGGAGCTCCTGGCGGAGGCGCTCCGGACCTTCCCCCCGCGGGTCGCCCGGCGGGGCCCTCCCCCCGCGGCGCCGCCTCCCGGCGGCGGGGGAAGACCGCACCCCTCCCCCGCCCCCCCGCCGCCCGCTCCCGCCGCGTGGAGGGTCCCCCTCACCCGGACCTGGCGCTGGATCGTGATCCACCACAGCGGGACCGCCGGCGGGAACGCGGCCTCCTTCGACCGGCATCACCGGCGGGACAACGGCTGGGACGGCCTCGGGTACGACTTCGTGATCGGGAACGGTCGGGGCGCCCCGGACGGCGCGGTGGAGGTGGGGTACCGCTGGACCCGGCAGCTCACGGGGGCCCACGCGGGCCGCGCCGCGGACGGTTCGAACCTCATGAACGAGACCTCCATCGGGATCTGCCTGGTGGGGGACTTCGACCGCACCGTGCCCACGAGAGCCCAGCGGCGGGCGCTGCACCGGTTGCTCGCGTTCCTCGAGGGGTACTGCCGGATCCCCCCCGATCACGTCCTCCTGCACCGGGACCTCCGGAGGACGGACTGCCCGGGTCGGAGGTTCCCGGCCCCGGAGTTCGTGCGGGCGCGGCGCGTCGTCCCCGCCGGCCGTCCCTGACGCCGGCCTCCGGGTCTATCTCACCGTCTCGTGGTACGCCCGCAGCGCGGCCCACGCCTGCCGGCAGGCCTCGCGGTCTTCCGGCGGGGCGCCCGCGAGCCGCTTCTCGTCGTAGAGCGGAGGCGAGGGCGCGGTCTCGCGGGGGGGCCGTGCGCCCGAAGGGAGAAGGCGGGGGGCCGCCTACCGCCGGGCCGCCGCCGCGATGGCGGCGCTGTTCTTGGAGAAGCGGATCTCCTTGCGGGAGGCGTACTCCATGAGCTGCTCCACCATGGAGCGGTGGACGAGACCCTCCTCCGCCAGGAGACGGAGGAAGATGCGGCCCTCCCGGCTGTCGATGCACTTGCTGGCGTGCGTGAAGAAGACGTAGGAGCGTTCCTCGGCGGCGATCATGCAGTCCACGGCGGTGTCGAGGGCGCGCCGGTGGTTCACCTCGTCGAAGATGAACTTGCCCTTGAGCGCCCGCTCCTCCTCCGGGGTGAGGGTCCGGGGGGAGTTCCCGCAGAGGTCCCGGCGGTACTTTCGGAGGATCTTCCGGTGATCCCGCTCTTCCGTGCCCATCAGGCGGAAGCGCTGCTTCAGGATGGGGTCCACCACCACCTTCGAGAGGAACTCGTAGTAGTGGCTGGTGAGCGTCTTCCAGAGAATCGCCGTATCGAGGATCTTGGTCGTGGAGATCCTCTCCTCCAGAACCATGGACATGAGAACCCTCCGCAGGCTCGCACCGTGGAATGGAACCGGCCGGGGGCCGGTCGGACAGTAGGTCGGATCTCCTCCGGGAATCCCGGCGTCAACAGGGATGCACGCCGCGCAAGTCACGTACCGCTCGTCGTGCTGTCGAGACCTAATCCCGATAAACTCCCGTGAGGATCCGCTTTTCAGCGTCTTGACTCCGGGTTTGCGGATCGAAAGGGACGTATATAGCCCGGCCGGAGAAACCTGTCAAGGGGGTATTCCAAGGAGATTCCGAGGGTCGAGCGGGCTTTCTCCCCATGGCTGCGCAGAATTCCTCGCCCCGGGCCCGGCGTCGGAGGGGTCAACCCACGAGCGCGGTCACCGGGCGCCGTTCCCGGGCGGAACGGAAGAGGCCGTGCCAGAAGCGGACGCGGTCCTCTCCCGGCTTCCAGGAGAAGTAGACGATCTCCCCGTCGCCTTCCCCGTAGGCCTCGACCAGGCCGCTCACGGGATCCCGGAGGAAGACGCCGAGCTCCCCCAGCTCCCCGATGAGGGACCGGATCTCGTCGAGAAGATCGCGGAGGGGGTGGGGAAGATCCCGCTCCGGGTCGGGGTCGTCGAGAGAGGGGAGCTTCCCCTCCCGGCCCAGGGCGCGGAGCCCCTCCATGAACCTCTCCGTCTCACGGCGGATGTCGGCCACGATGGCGCGGATCAGGGGCAGCGCCCGGTTCATCTCCTCAAGGCCGTAGATCTTGCCGCGCATGGCGCACCTCCCGGTCGGGAAGGGAGGGAGCAAAGCACGTACCGCGCGGCGGGTTGCGAGGCCCCGGGGAGGGCCGTCCCCTGCAACTCTCTGGCGGCCAGGGAGTTGCAGGGTTTCCCTTCCCGGAGCCGGACCTTCCGGGCCTCCCGGGACCGGCAACGATTGACAACACTCGTTGCCCCGGGGGATCATCCTCTCCGGGAGGATTCCATGAGCCGGGACTTCGACACGCTTCTCGAGAAGGTGATCCGTTTCCGCGACGAGAGGGACTGGGCGCAGTTCCACAACCCCAAGGACCTGGCGGTCTCCGTGACCCTGGAGGCGGCGGAGCTCCTCGAGCTCTTCCAGTGGAAGAGCCCGCCCGAGGTGAAGGAGATGGCGGAGGATCCCGCGTGTCGGGCGGCCGCCGCGGACGAGATGGCGGACATCCTCATCCTGCTCCTCTCCGCCTCGGACGCCCTCCGCGTGGACCTCTACGAGGCCGTCCTCGAGAAGCTCGAGAAGAACGCCGACAAGTACCCCGTGGAGAAAGCCCGCGGCCACGCCCGGAAGTACGATCGCCTGGACTCGTAACCCGGGATTACCGGCCGGGGCTTTCCCGGGGGGGAGGGGCTTCCCGGGGCCGGGACGGACGCTCCGGGGGAGGAGGGATCCGGCGCGGGGGGCGGGGGCGCTCCCGCGGGGGCGGGGGCGGGTCGAGGGCCTGCGGGGGCTGGCTCGTGCGGGGAGGGAGGTTGAGCTGGTCCGGGCGGTGGTGCCGGTTTTGCGGGTGTTGTTGCGGAAGACGTCGGCTTCGAGGCGGAGGATGTCGAC
>JAOZQC010000435.1 GCA_029932425.1 Planctomycetota bacterium
GGCGGGGCGGGGCTGCTCCGGGAGCTCGATCCGGGAGGGGAGGTCCCGCGGGCCTGGGCGGGGGCGGGCGGAGGCGGCGCCTGGGTCGGGGCGGCGCTCCGGCCCCCGGCGGCCGCGGAGGTAGCCCTGGCGCTCGTGGGCCGGGAGCACCTCACGGCGGCGGCCGCCCTCGCGGACGCGGCGGCGGGACCGGTGGAGGTCCTGGCCCGGCCGGGCCTCCCCCCGCTTTTCCGGGTGCGCCTCGCCACGGGGGGCGCCGCGGCCCGGGCCGCGGCTCCCTTCGGGGGACTCGCCCGGGTCTCCGGGCACTCCCTGGTGATCTCCCCGCGGGAGGGGGCCGGGGAGCCGCCCCCGGGGGGACGGGAAGTCTGGGAGGGGAAGGGCGCCGCCCTTCTCAAGGCGCGGGTCCCGTTCCTTCTCGCCCTCCTCGGGAGGGAGGGGGCGCGGGGGGGAGGGACCACGGCCTGGACCTTCACGGTGACGAGGGCGGGGATCGAGGTATCCTCGGGGAGGTCGGAGCTGGGTCCCTTCCAGGCGGCGGCGGCCGCCCTCTTCCGGTGAGCCCATGAGACAGGTGCGCACGAAGATCCTCACCGTCACGGAGGCCAACGAACTCCTGGGCGTGGACATGGAGCCGGGGTTCTGGGAGGCGCTCGTCCGGATGATCTCCTACCCCGAGGTGCAGTACGTGCCGTCCGCCCAGCAGATCCGCTTCCCGGACTACGTCCCCTTCGAGGACCTGGCCCGGGAATGGATCGAGGGCATCGAGCAGGGGGTGTACGAGGTCCGCCCCTGCGAGGTGTGCGGGGGCTGGTTCGACCTGGACCGGGCGGGGGGGATTTTCGGGAAGCCCGAGGAGCGCGAGGCCTACGTCTGCCGGGAGTGCGCGGAGCGGATGACCGCCCGCGAGTACTACGAGCGGTACGTCCGCCGCGAGGGAGAGTAGGCATGGCCGGGGAACGGGAGTACACGCCGCACCAGAAGGCCATCATCCGCCGCTACTACGAGAACCGGGAGGCGCTCTCGGTGCAGCGGCTCTCGGAGATCGTCTCCGACCTCTACCTGGCCGCGAGCGAGAAGAAGGCGGCCCGGCTCTGGGAGCGGGCGGAGAAGGAGCTCCGGATCGCGGGCGCCAACGAGGCCTGGCTCTCCCGCGTCGTGGCCGCCCGGGACGTCTCCGGCCTGGCCGAGATCGTCGCCACCCTCACCTGAGGGAACCATACGGAGGCCCGGTACCGTGCCGTGAGCGTCCACAGGTTCCGGCGCCCGGGCTGCTTCCGCTCCTCGGGGTCCGGCGAGGGGAACTCGCGCCGGGCGTTCGCCATGGCCCCGGAGTAGAACCCGTCCAGGGACACGAGCCAGCCCGCCCGCTCCCAGGAGAGTCCCACGGAGCCGTAGTTCTGGATGCCGATCTCCGGACCCGACGGGAGCTCGCGGTCCCGGTGCGTGAAGGCCCCGCGGAAGACGAAGCCCGCGCCGAGGTCGAAGGCGAGCTCGTACTCGAAGCCCTGGTTTCTCATCTCGCCGGAGACGTTCGCGAGCTTCCACTGCTTGACGTCGAACATGATCGGCTCGCCCCAGCGGGTGTCCAGGGCCAGGGGGAGCTCGGTCTTCGAGTCCCCGAGGTAGAGCGTCGCGCCGAGCCGGGCCCGCGGCGTGAGCTCGAGTCCGAACCGGCCCACCAGCTCGTCCGCTCGGTACGCGGAGCGCTCCAGCTCGCCGGCGGTCCGGTACCGGCTCGCCGTCAACGCGAAGTCGAGGCGATCGTCGCCGCCCGAGAAACCGAGGATTTCCCGGTTCGTGCCGAACGAACCCCCCTCGTACGCGAAGAAGCCCGCCGGCTGGCCCCGCCCCCGCCGGGTCCGGATGCTCACCACCCCGCCCATCGCCTCCGAGCCGTACATGAGACCCGCTCCCCGGCGGGGAGCCGGGCGCGGTTCGACTTCATGCGGACGAGGGCGAACGCCCGCTGGGTGCTCCAGCCCAGGAGCTGGTCCCCGAGTTCCCTCGCGTGATCGGGGTCCCCGGCCGCGGCCCGCGCCACCCAGGCCTCGTAGCCTCGCCCCAGCCACTCCCGCGCCTTCCGGAGCCAGTGGAGGCGCTCCGCTTTCGTGAGTCCCTCCGCGTCCGGGCCGAAGCCCGCGGTGGCCATGACCGCCGCGCGGGCCGCCTCGGCACCCCAGTGCCAGAGCCGGGGAAACGGCATGGCCTTCGTCGACCACTCCGGGTGCGCGGCGAAGACGCTCTCGTAGAGCCTCGCCGAGGACCGGTAGTGCGCGGTCTCGAAGAGCATCCAGGCCCCGGTGAGCCGTTCCTCCACGGAAGACCATGCGAAGGTCCCCTCGAGGATCCGCGGAAGGGCCAGGCGGAGCCGGACCAGGTCCTCGCAGGCCCTCCGGAACCGGTCGTGGAGCTCCCGGGAGGGGCGGTTCTTCTCGTACCGCCGCCGCATCTCCGCCAGGCCCTCCCGGGCGCGCCCGTAGTCGCCCCGGGCCAGGCTCGCCCAGGTCAGCTCGTCCACCGCGAGCGCGATCCGCGGGCCGCGGCGGAGCGCTTCCTCGGCGGCCTTCACCGCGCCCTCCGCGTCCCCGGATTCCCGGAGGGCCATGGCGAGGTTCGTATAGGCCCGGAACGGGGCGTCCGGCTTGCCCTTGATCGCCTTGCGCCACGCCCGGGCCGCTTCGGGTTGGCGGCCCTGGCGGATTCGTACCAGGCCGAGGGTCATGTAGGCGACGAACCGGAGCGGGGTGGCGCCCAGGACGGGCGTGGCGACGGGCCTGCCGGTGATCGGATCGGGGTGGTAGAGGAACGTGAACCGGAACCGCCCCTCCGCGAAGCGCTCCGGAAGCCGGATCGCTTCCTCGCGGCGCCCTTCCTTGAAGAGCGCGACGCCGAGCTGCTGCTGGACCTCGAGGCTGTCCGGGTTCTCCGCCAGGGCCACCCGGAAGAACCCGATCGCCTCCTCCCAGCGCGGCGGCACGAGGAGCGTCAGCTCGAAGCCCAGCCGGTAGTTCAACCAGAAGTCGGCCGGTCGAAGGTGCTGCGCGGCCCGGAGGACGGAGATGGCGGTGGGGCGCTCTCCCGCGGAGGAGAGGTGGAGCGCGAGGAGGAGGGGCAGGTTCCCGCGGAGGAGGTCCTCGCCGGTGAGCCCGTCGGCCAGCGCCCGGAGCGCCCCGGAGTCCCGGGCCGCGGCGGCGGCCCGGGGCCGGGTCCGCCGCTCGTCCGGGTCGGCCGCGTCCGCCGCGGTCCGGAGGGCCTCGGCCGGCAGGTCCACCAGCCCCCGGAGCCACGCCCAGTCGTCGAGGTACGCGGCCAGCTCCTCCCCGATTCCCGTCTCCACGATCGCCGCGGCCGCGGCCTCCGGATCGTCCATCCCGAAACCGCGGAACGCCTCCCCGTAGGCCTCGTCCGCGGCCCGGAGACCGAGGGTGTCGCCCCGGGTGGCCCGGACGGCGGAAAGGGTGGAGAGGAGCGCCGCGTTCTCCC
>JAOZQC010000436.1:0-3050 GCA_029932425.1 Planctomycetota bacterium
GGCCCGGGTCGGGCCGGGTACCCTGTCCCGCTCTCCGGGCCGCCCTCGCGGACAGCTCCTCTCATCTCCGCCGGGCGGCCATGCTCGCCCTCGCCCTCCTCGCGGACCGTGACCTGAAGCCTCTCTACCTGCGGTACGCCGGCCCCGGCGCGAGGACCGACTCCGAGGTCCGGAGAATCGCCCTCCTCGCCCTCGGTCGCTTTCCGGACCCGGACGTGACCCGGCTCCTCCTCGACACCCTCCGGCGGCGGAGGGTTCCGTCCGCGGTGCGGATCACGGCGGCCTACCTCCTGAAGGACCGGGGGGACCCGGCGGCGCTCGACGCTCTCGCCTCCGCCGCCCCCGAGGACGCGAAGCTCCGGGCCGCCTTCACCCTGGCGCTGTCCCAGTTCGACGACCGGCGCGCGGTGCTCCGGCTCATCCAGCGCCTGGGGGACCGCAGCGACCAGGTGGCCTCCGCCGCCGCCTACGGCCTCTCCCGGCTGGAGAGGCCGGAGTCCCGGCGCCTCGCCCTCCGGGCCCTGGACCGCTGGCTCAAGGGGGAGTTCGGGGCGGTGAACGAGACGGTCCGCCGGAACATGCGGAGGGCGCGGGATCTCCTCCGCGGGGAAACCCCTCCCGGCGCCTTCCTCTGGGCCGGGAACGAGGGGTTCGCGGCGGATCTCCCCAAGGAGGTGGAGGAGCGCATCCTGGACCTCGTGAACCGCGAGGCGGAGCGGGTCCTCGGCATCACCGCCCTCACCGACCTCCGAGCCGGCCCGGTCTCGAAGGGGAGGTTCCGGGTGGACGACCGCAACTCCGAGCTCCGCGACCTCCAGTCCCACCTCGAGGTCCACCCCTACTTCGTGCCCGGGGACATCCCCGTGCCGAGGGTGGAGATCACGCCGTCCCCGGACAAGGCCGCGGGGGGGCCGGGAGCGGCGCGGTGACCACGAACGAGGATCTCCTCTTCGCCGAGCTCGCCGTGAAGCGGGGCCTCGTGACCCAGGAGCAGGTGGACGAGATCCTGGCCGTGCAGCGGGAGCTCACGGCCCTGGGGCTCGACGAGCGGGTCGCGGACCTCATGGTGAAGAAGGGGTTCCTCGGGAAGGAGGACGCGGAAGCCCTCCGCGTGAAGGTGAGCCCCCGCGGCGGCCGCCAGCAGATCGAGGGCTACCGCCTCGTGGAGCGAATCGGACGGGGAGGGATGGGAGCCGTCTACAAGGCGATCCAGCTCTCCATGGGAAGGCCGGTGGCGGTCAAGGTGCTGAAACCCTCCCTGGCGAACGACGATCAGCGGACCCAGAGGCTCCGGCGCGAGGCGCAGCTCGTGGGCAAGCTCACCCATCCGAACATCGTCCGCGGCCTCGATTCCGGCGTCTCCCACGGCTTCCACTACTTCGCGATGGAGTACGTGGAGGGGAAGAGCGTCCGGGAGATCCTGGAGGAGGGCGGCCCGCTGAAGGAGGAGGAGGCCCTCCGGATCGTGACGGAGGTGGCCCGCGCCCTCGACCACGCCCACCGGCAGGGGGTGGTGCACCGCGACATCAAGCCCGGGAACATCCTCATCGCCCGGGACGGCTCGGTGAAGCTCCCGGACTACGGGCTGGCCAAGGGACCCCTGGAAGACGTGGAGCTGACCCACAGCGGCGTGACGGTGGGGACGCCGCAGTACATCTCCCCGGAGCAGGCGAAGGGGCCCTCCGAGGTGGACATCCGGACCGACATCTACTCCCTCGGAGCCACCCTCTACCACATGGTCACGGGCCGGCCTCCCTACGAGGGTGAGACCCTGGCGCACCTCATCCAGCAGGTGCTCTACGAGCCCTACGCCCCTCCCCGGTCGTTGCGGCGGGATCTCTCCCCCGACACCGCCTTCCTCATCGACAAGATGATGGCGCGCCGGCCCCGGCATCGCTACCAGTCCCCCGCCGAGCTCCTGCGCGACCTGGAGGCGATCGCCCGGGGGAGCTCCATCGTGCCCGCGGGCTGGGAGGGGGATTTCGAGGCCTTCCACCTCCGGCGGCGCTATCGCCGGCTGGTGGCGGCCACCCTCGTGGTGTTCGTCGTGGCGGCTTCGGCCTCCGGGTTCCTCGTCTGGCACCTGAACCGTCTCCGCCGCCAGGAGCTCGAGAGGAAGGCCCGGGAAAGCCTGGAAACGCTGGTGAAGGTGCCGGTCTCGCCCGAGGGCATTCCCGAACGGATCGACCGCCTCGCGCGGATCACGAGGGAGTTCGCGGGCACGGAGGGAGCGCGCCGGGCCCGGAAGCGGATGGCGGTGCTCGCGGCGGAGCGGGAGAACCTCCAGAAGATCCGCCGGCTGGAGAGAGACCTGCGCGAGCGCATCCGGAAGCGGGGGGAGTATGCGGAGGCGATCCGGGCGCTCTCGGAGCTCGGGAAGCAGTTCCGGGGGGAGGACGCCTCCTATGCCCGGGCTGTCCTTCCGGGGCGGATCGAGCAGCTCCGCGCGGAGAGGGACCGGTACGTCCGGGTGGAGTACGCGCGCCGCCTCGAGGAATGGCGCCGGGAGAAGCCGGAGACGGCCCTGGCCCGGGCCCGCGCCTGGCGGGACGGCATGCTCGGCCGCGCCTTCGCGCCCGACGAGGCGCCCCGCGAGCTGGCCCCCGCCGACCGCCTGGTGGAGAACCTGGACACCGCCATCCGGGGCGTGAACGTCTTCCTCGAGCCCCTCCGGGAGAAGATCGAGGATCCTTCCCCCCGGAAGAACTACCGGGAGCTCGCGAACGGGCTGAGGAACGCTTTCGAGCGCTTCCGCGGAGACCAGCGGCTGGCCGGGGCCTTCCGGGTCCTTCCCCCGGAATGGAAGGAGGACCTCGAGGGCCGGTTTCCCGCGCTCTCCGAGAAGCTCACCGGCCTGAACCGCATGGAATTCGAGGCCGCGCTCTCCCGGGCCCGGGCCCTGGCGGAGGAGGGGCGGTTCGCGGCCGTGGAGGAGATGCTGCGGGATCTCGGCGGCCGATCCCTCGAGGAGTTCGAGAGCGACATCTCCTCCGCGCGGGAGGCGAACGAGGCCGCCCTGGCCGCCGCCCGGACGGGGGCGGCGGCGGCCA
>JAOZQC010000436.1:3060-3480 GCA_029932425.1 Planctomycetota bacterium
CGGCCTGGGACGAGTTCCTGCCCTCCTTCCTGGAGGCGGTGGGCAAGCGGCG
The DNA here is from genome assembly GCA_029932425.1 of Planctomycetota bacterium. Lineage (GTDB taxonomy): Bacteria > Planctomycetota > JAJSAM01 > JAJSAM01 > JAJSAM01 > JAOZQC01. The sequence continues at coordinate 3,113 of JAOZQC010000436.1, forward strand.
CTGGTCGGACGCGGAGACGGAGCTCCGGGTGGTGGAGGAGAAGGTGAACACCTACCTCCCCAACGAGTACCAGGACCTGGTGCTGGGAGCGCGGGAGAGCCTGGGCGTCATCCGGGGGATCGAGGCGGAGTTCCTGGCGAGGATCGACGGCCAGGCTCATCTGGCCGAGGGCCTGAAGTTCGGCTCCATCCGGTTCGAGCCGGTCTCCAACGTGGAGGTCGAGGGGGGGACGATCCGGTTCGAGTACGGAGGGCGCCGCTACGAGAAGGACGTGGCGGAGGTCTCGCTGGAGTCCCTGGTCCGCTACTGCGGCCTGGACACGGGCCAGCCCCTGCTCCGCTTCGCGAAGGCGGTCCTCCGCTTCGGGC
>JAOZQC010000437.1 GCA_029932425.1 Planctomycetota bacterium
TGGTAGCGGACCTGGCCCGCCAGGGGCGTGCGGTTCACGTGGACGTCGTAGACGGCGAGGAAGATGTCCAGGCGCTGCGCCGGGCCGTTCAGGAACTCCTCGTGCTCCATCTTCTCGATGGAGACCACCTTGCCGTCCGCCGGGGCCACCAGGACCCGGTCTCCCTCCGGAATCCGGCGTTCCGGATCCCGGAAGAAGGCCACCAGCGAGAGCAGGGGCACCGCGGGGATGGGGGCGGCCCAGGGAATCCCCAGGAGGATGCAGGCGATCACCGCCGCCACCGCGGATCCCCCGAAGAGGAGAATCTCCCGAAGCCCGTACCTGGTAAGCGGTATCCTCATGGTCCCGTTGGCGGGAAGGCTATCCCCGCCGGGAGGATCCGGAAAGGGTTTTTCCTCCGGATCCCGGGGCCTTGGCGGAGGCCGGGTCGCCGGGGGACGGGCGGCCGCGGCCCCGAGGCGGGGCGAGGGCGGAGACGGCGGGCCCGCCGGGTCGTCTCTCCTTTTCACGGGACAGGGAGGAACCATGTTCACGATCGAGCAGGTGGAGGCGCGGGAGATCCTGGATTCCCGGGGAAACCCCACGGTGGAGGTGGAGATGTGGCTCTCGGGGGGCGGGCACGGCGTCGCCAAGGTCCCCTCCGGGGCCTCGACGGGCTCGCACGAGGCCCTGGAGCTCCGGGACGGGGATGCGCGCTACGGGGGGAAGGGCGTGCTCCGGGCGGTGGAGAACGTCCGGGGGGTGATCGGCCCCCAGATCATCGGCCTGGACGCTTCCGACCAGAGTTCCCTGGACCGGTTCCTGGTGGAGGAGCTCGACGGGACGCCGAACAAGCGGAACCTCGGGGCCAACGCCGTCCTGGGGGTCTCCCTGGCCGCCGCCCGGGCCGCCGCCGACGGGTACGGGATGCCCCTCTACCGGTACCTCGGCGGTCTCCGCGGGAATCTCCTCCCCACCCCCATGATGAACGTGGTGAACGGAGGTGCCCACGCCGACAACAACCTGGACCTCCAGGAGTTCATGATCGTCCCGCTCGGGTTCGACACCTTCGCGGAAGCCCTCCGCGCGGGGGCGGAGATCTTCCACGCCCTGAAGGCGGTCCTCGCTTCCCGCGGGATGAACACCTCCGTGGGCGACGAGGGCGGTTTCGCCCCCACCGTGGAGTCCAACGTCCAGGCGCTCGAGCTCATGGAGCTCGCCGTGGAGGAGGCCGGCTACGCGGCCGGCCGGGAGGTCTTCTTCGCCATCGACGCCGCGGCGAACGACTTCCACCGGGACGGCACCTACCACCTGGCGGCGGAAGGCCGGACCCTGGACGCCGCGGGGATGGTGGAGTACTACCGGACCCTCGTGGAGCGCTTTCCCCTCCTCAGCATCGAGGACGGCCTGGGCGAGGACGACTGGGAGGGATGGGCGGCCCTCCGGGAGGCCCTGGGCGACCGCATCCAGATCGTGGGCGACGACATCTTCGTGACCAACCTGGAGCGGCTCGAACGCGGCCTCCGGGAGGGTTCCGCGAACTCGATCCTCATCAAGCTGAACCAGATCGGCACCGTCACCGAGACCCTGGAGGTGATCACCCGGGCGCACCGGGCCGGGTGGACCACCGTGGTTTCCCACCGGTCGGGGGAGACGGAGGACACGACGATCGCCGATCTGGCGGTGGGGGCGGGGACGGGCCAGATCAAGACGGGGAGCCTCTCCCGGAGCGAGCGGATCGCGAAGTACAACCGCCTGCTCGCCATCGAGGAGGAGCTGGGCGCGGCGGCCCGCTACGGGTCCCCCGCCCTGCGGGCCCGCGCGGAGGGGAGGACGGTTTGAGGATCCCGGGGGGAAGCGAACGGGAGGGGCGCGGGGGAAGCACGCCCCCCTTCCGCTTCCGGTGGTTTCCGGACGGGCTTCTCGCCGTGCTCCTCCTCTACGGCATCGTCCTCCTCTTCCGGGACATCCTTCCCGCCCGCCGGGAGCTGGTCGCGCTCGACCGGGAGGCGGCCCGCCTCGAGAAGCGCGTGCAGGCCCTCTCCTCGGAGGAGAGGCGGCTGGGCGCCTTCGCCGACGCCCTGCGCCGGGACCCCCAGGCGCTCGAGCGCTTCCTCCGGCTCCAGTTCCGGAGCCACCGCCCCGGTGAGAAGGTGCTCCGGTTCGAGGAGGACGGGGAGGACCCCTCCGTGGAAGACGTCCTCCGGTGATCCCCCCGCGGGGCCGGCGGATCCCCGGGACGGGAGGAGCGCGGGCCGTTCCAAGAAACCGTTCCGGGGATTCCCGGGGGCTCGCTCGTATAATGGAGAGGTTCCCGTCGGGCACCGTGATCCGGGGAGGACGGGGCCCGGGGGCGGGGCGGGGTCGAAACCCGCCCGGGCGTTCCGGAGGAGGAGGACCAGGGCCATGAGGCGCGGGCTTCGGGTGGGTCGCGATTCGTCCGGCAACGCTCTCCTTCTTTCGTTTCCACCGCCGCCGGCCGGTGCCTCTCCGGTTGCAGATAGAGCCTTTCGGTACCCGCGACCCGCGACCCGCGGGACGGGCTGATCCGCATCCATCCGCCGGAAGCATCGGCCGAGTGGAGGTGTCGACGAGGTGACCGGGAGGTTTCGATGTTCCAGCGTGTCCTTGTTCCCCTCGACGGATCGGACGAGTCCGCATCCGCTCTTCCCCACGCCATGGCCGCGGCCCGCTCCCTGGGGGCGGAGATCCGGCTCTTCCACGTGCTCTCCTCCGCTCCGGCCGGAGAGACGACGATCACGGATCCCGTGCAGTGGCGGTTCCGGCGGGCGAAGGCGGCGGGATATCTCGCGCGCCTGGAAGACCAGCTCCGCCGGCAGGGACACCGGGTGGAGCGCGAGATCGCCGAGGGAGAGCCCGCCGGAGAGATCCAGACCGCGGTCCGCCGCTGGCCCGCGGACCTCCTGGTCATGTCGAGCTACGGAGGCGGCGGCTCGCGCGGCGCCCCGCACGGAAGCACGACCCTGAAGGTGCTGGGGGCGGTGGGGACCTCCGTCCTCGTCGTCCCCGGACGGGGATCGCGGGAAGCCGAGCTCCATCCCGTCCGGTACCGGAAGATCATGGTTCCCCTGGACTGCTCTCCCGGCGCGGAGGCGGCGCTGGGTCTGGCCGCCGCCCTGACCGGAGAGGGGCCGGCGGAGATCCTCATCGCCCACGTGGTGCCCGTCCCCGAGCTCATCCACGGGGCCACGCCGCTGGACTCCCGGGACCTCCAGATGCGCGAGCAGATCGTGGCGCGGAACCGCCGCATCAGTTTTTGAAACGTACCGGAATAAGCGTTCTCCTGGGTATCCAAAACAGAAAAGGTCCCAAAAACCGTCCCATCGGGCCACAATAGAGGAAACCCCAGACAGGAGACTATACCCAAATCGAGATCAGGGCTTTGTTCCCACCGGGGATCTTGGCGAGCGTCCGAGATCAAAAGGGGAACCTGTTCTGTCACGATCGCCTCGCCATACGAACCGGCGTTCAAAGT
>JAOZQC010000438.1 GCA_029932425.1 Planctomycetota bacterium
CGCCGCCCGCCCCGCCCGGTCGCCGAGATCGCGCCCGCCGGCGGCCGCGGCCCGGGCGAGCCCGGGGAAGGCCTTCTCCCGCCGGGCGGCGCGGGCGAGGACGGTGAGGCGGCGCGCCTCGAGCCGGGGGCGGGCCGGACCCGCGCCCGGGTCGAGCTTCTTCAGCCACTTCACGGCGTCCCGGGAGGCCCCGCCCTCCACGGCGAGCCGCGCCGCCCGGATCACCAGGTCCGCCCGCGTCTCGGGACGGAGCCCGGAGAGGTCCGACCTCGCGAACCGCCGGAGGGCGGAGGGGGAGGGATTCGCGCGGAGGGCGAGCCGGAGGAGGCGGCCGGCGGGGATCACCTTGGGGAGCGAAGAGCGCCGGGCGGCGGCGGCGAGGGCGGAGATCCGCCCGGCGGTCTTCGGGCTTCTCTCCCCCCGCGCTTCGAGGTCGTCGAGGATCCGGTCGAGGTTCCAGGCCAGGGCGGCCTGGGGGGGGAGGACCCCTCGCTCGTGGACCGTCCGGTAGGCCTCGAGGATCGGATCGAGGGCGTCGTCGATCTTCCCGAGCTCCACGTACGTGTGGGCGAGGTTCACGGAGGACCAGGCCAGCCCGAGGTGGTCCCCGATCTCGCGCCTTTCGTCCGCCGCCTGCCGGTAGAAGTCCGCGGCCTGCTTCCGGTCGCCCCGCCGGAAGGACTCGTATCCCTGGTCGTGGAGGACCTGGGCGGCGATCCCGGGATAGCGCTGCTTCAGCGCCCGCTCCCGGAGCTTCCCGAGCTTCTCGAGGAGCCGGGGGAGATCCTCGTCCGTCTTCGCCCAGTCGAGGTAGGCCACGTAGGCGCCGAACACCTCCCCCCGGAGATCCTCCTTGCCGAAGGCGAGAGCGGCGAGGGTCTCCCAGGTCCGGAGGATCTCCTCGCCGGCGCCGAGCTTCGACAGGTTGTAGGCCAGGGCGCGCAGCACCACGGCCCGGTCCGCGGCATGGTCCTCCGGGAGCGCCCGGTAGATGCCGTCCGCCTCCCGGAGCTTCGCGGCGGCCTCCGCGTACCGTCCCGCCTTCCAGTCGGCGGTGGCCTCGTCCCGGAGCCTCACGGCCCGGTCGAGGTCCGCCTTCCGGTCGGCGAGGGCGGCGGGGGCCAGGACGAGGAGCGCGGCGAGGAGCAGGGAGCGCTTCATGAGGGATCCTCCTTCCGGGACCCTCCTATTCTAGCGCTTCCGGCTCCTTGCGGCGGAGGGCGAGGGGAACGGCCCCGATGCCCGCCACCGCCATCCAGAGGAACCAGGCGAACCCGAGGACGGGGAGGAGCGGGAGCCCCGACAGCAGGAGCCAGGCCAGGGTGAAGGCCCCCACGCTCGCGCCGCGGGCGGGGTCCCGGAAGAGCCGCCGGCCCAGGTTCACCGCCACCGCCCGGAGCCCGAGCACCGCGGCCAGGAGGAGCAGGAGGAGGAGGACCAGGGCCACGGGTTTGAGGAAGGTCACGGTGTCGGAGGCGCCGGCGACCACGAGCACGAGCACCACGTCCGCGGCCCCCACCAGGCGCGACACGTGCGGTCGCTCCTCCACCACGGTGCAGAGAACCTCCGGCACGCCGAGGGTCCGCACCACCACCGCGAAGGGCAGCGCGAGGAGCATGAGCAGCGTGGGGCCGAACGTGATCCCCCAGAGCCTCTCCCAGGCCCCGCCGTCACCGGCCAGGGCCGCGGGGGCGGCGGCGAGGAGCACGAAGAGGAGCAGGCAGGCGTTCTTCATGACGACCTCCTCCGGGCGGCGAGGGGCGCGAGGATCGCGGCCCCGTTCAGGACGAGCAGCAGGCCGAGGGCGGCGGCGGCCGCCGCCGCCCCGGTCCCCGGGGCCAGGTCCGAGAAGGCGGAGGCCCCCCGCGCGGCCAGGGCGGTGAGGGCCCCGCGGGCGTCGGCGAGCCATCCGGTTCCGGAAACCGGGGCCGGGAAGCGGGAGGCCGCTTCCCGGAGAGGGGGGATCCCGGCGGCGAGGCGGGCGCTCTGCCAGACCGCGGCGGCCACCAGGAGGGCGGCCGCGACCCGGAGCCAGGCGCGCCACCGCCCGGCCCGGCGGATCTTCTCCGAGACCCGGGTGGTGAGCGCCGGGGTCCAGGCGAGGGACGGGTCCTCCCGGAGCGCGGCGTCCAGGGCGGAAAGCCGGGCGCGAAAGGCGCGGCACTCCGCGCAGGCCGCGAGATGGGCTTTCGCCTGGGTGGGGAGGGGGGCGCCGTCCAGGGCCTCCTGGACTCGGGCTCTCGTCTCCTTGCAGTCCATGGTTCGCTCCTCCCGGTTCACGCCAGGTCCCCCACGAGATCCGCCAGCTCCTCCCGGGCCCGGAAGAGCCGGTTCTTCACCGTCCCCAGGGGGATCCCGAGCTCCCGCGAGAGATCGTCGTAGGTGAGCCCCTCGAAGTACCGGAGCGCGAGGATCAGCCGGTGGGGCGCCGTGAGCTTCCGGACCGCGGCCCGGAGCCGGGCCGCCCGTTCCCGCCGCTCCGCCGCCTCCCCCCCGTCCGGCGCCGCGGGGTCCGGGATCCGGTCCCCCTCCCCGCCCTGGATCGCGGAGAGGGAGGCCACGGCCCGGCGCCGCCTCCGCTTCTCCCCCGAGACGAGGTTCAGGAGCTTGTTCCGGACCACCCGCCGGAGCCACGGTTCGAAGGGCCGCCGGGGGTCGTAGCGCGGCAAGACCCGGTGGAGATGCATGAAGACCTCCTGGGAGAGGTCCTCCGCCTCGTGGCGGTCCCGCACCATGCGCCAGGCGAGGTTCAGGACGAGATCGCCGTAGGCACCCACGACGGTCTCGAAGGCCCGCGCGTCCCCGCGGCGGGCCCGCTCGAGAACCGTTCGCCCCGGCGGCGCGTTCCGCAACTCGACCTCCCGGAGTAGGTTACCGGATCGGCGGCGGCAGGGTTTCCGGAGATCTCCGGGGATCGTCCCCGCCCGCGCGGCATTGCCGCTGTGCCGCGGTTTCGATAACCTTGGACCGTGCGGTACCAGGACCTTGCCACCGAGCGGGCGAACCCCCGGACGCGGGGGCTCGATCTCCTGTCCACCGCCGACCTGCTGCGCGTGATCCACGAGGAGGACCGGAGCGTGCCGGACGCGGTGGGCGCCGCCCTTCCGGACATCGCCCGGGTGGTGGACCTCGCCGTCACCGCCTTCCGGGCCGGCGGCCGGATCATCTACGTGGGGGCGGGGACGAGCGGGCGGCTGGGGATCCTCGACGCCGCGGAGTGCCCTCCCACCTTCGGCGTCGATCCCTCGCGGGTGACGGCCCTCATCGCGGGGGGGCCGGAGGCGGTCTTCCGGGCCCGGGAGGGGGCGGAGGACGATGCGGGGGCGGGGGAGAGGGACCTGCTCGCCCTCTCTCCCGGAGGCCCCGACCTCGTGGTGGGAATCGCGGCCAGCGGCGTGACCCCCTACGTGCGGGGGGCGCTGGCCGCGGCCCGGCGGGCGGGAGCCGCCGCCGCGCGCGTCACCTGCGGCGACGC
>JAOZQC010000439.1 GCA_029932425.1 Planctomycetota bacterium
CGAAACCCGAACAGCACTCCGGCCGCCACCGCCAGCAGCACGAGGGCGGTCGGCACCGCCACCGCCGCGATGTTCCTCCGGTCGGCCATGGACGCCTCCTTCCCGCGGTCCCGCGTCCCTTCGATGATACCGCGGGCGGTGGGCGCCGCCGGGGCCGGTTCAGCGATAGGTCACGCGGTAGATCTCCAGGGAGCCGTCGGCGTTGCCCGGGCCCGCGGGATCCAGGTCTCCCCTCGATTCGATGAGGAGCGTGCGGGCGTCGGGGGCGAAACCTCCGGGGTGCGAGTCGGCGGTGGAGTCGGTGACCTGGGCCGGCCGGGGCCGCCGCCGGGCGCGCTCGAGGAAGACCTCCGCGGAGCCGTCGGGGTTTCCGCCCGCCACCAGGTCGGCGGTGGAGGAGAAGGCGACCCAGCGCCCCCGCGGCCCGAAGCGCACCCTCGTCACGTCCGCGTCGCCGGAGGTGGCCTGGAAGAGGCGGGTCCGCGCCGGGTTCTTCCGGAGCCGGGCGAAGTAGAGTTCCCGGGAGCCGTCGGGGTTCCCCGGCCGCCCCGGGGTGAGGTCGCCCGTGGAGAGGATCGCCGCCCATTTCCCCTTCCGGGGCTCGAATCCCGCGAAGTCGGAGTCCCCGGAGGAGGCGGTGAGCTGGGTGAGCCCGCCCCGGCGGAGATCCAGGATCCAGACCTCCCGGGAGCCGTCCGCGTTGCCGGGGGCCCCGGGGGTGAGGTCCTGGCGGGAGACCACCGCGGCCCGGCGGGACCGGGGGCCGAAGCCGGCGAACCCGGTGTCGCCCGCGGAAGCGGTGACCTGGCCGAGGGTGCCCGTGCGGGTGTCGTAGAGGAAGACCTCGAGGGAGCCGTCGGCGTTCCCCGGCCCGGTGGGGACGAGATCCCCCGTGCTCTCCACGGCGATGAACGCCCCGTCCGGAGAGAGGCCCGCGTAGCGGGAATCTCCGGCGGAGGAGGTGATCTGGGACAGGGAGAGATCGTCCCGATCGAGGAGGAAGAGCTCCCAGGAACCGTCGGCGTTGCCCGGGGCTCCGGGGGTCAGGTCCCCCCGCGACTGGATCACGAGGAAACGGCCCCGGGGATCGTCCCCGCGCGCCAGGCTCTCCTCGGGACTCGCGGTGAGCTGCCGGAAGAGGTGGGTGGCGAGGTCCACGTCGTAGACCTCGTTGCGGCCGTCCGGGTTTCCCGGGTCCCCGGGTACGAGATCGCCCTTGGAGACGAGATACATCCCCGTTCCGTCGCTCCGCATGGTCTGGAAGAACGAGTCCTCCAGGGAGGCGGTGATCGCGGCGAGGCCCGCCGCTCCCGGCGTGTAGAGCCACACCTCGAACGAGCCGTCGGGGTTCTCTCCCGGCACGAGATCCGCCCGGGACCCGAGGATCGTCCGGCCGTCCGCCAGGATCCGGGAGCAGGAGGAATCGCCGGTGGAGGCGGTGATCTGGGTGAGGGAGGATCTCCGGAGATCCAGGAGCCAGATCTCCCGGGATCCGTCCGCGTTCCCCGGGGCCCCGGGGGTGAGGTCCCCGGTGGAGGCCACGGCCACGAGCCCGGTCTTGCGCGGGCCGAAGCGCTCGACCTCGCTGTCCCCCAGGGAAGAGGTCACCTGCCGGGGCGCCGCCCCCGCGGGGAGCGCGGCCAGCAGGAGCACGGCCAGGACGGAAGGGATGCGATTCATCTCTCTTTCTCCTTGTTCTCCTCCTCGAGAAGCGAGCGGAGGATCTTCGCGAGCCGCTTCGCCTTGCCCGAAAGGTCGAGGCGGCGGGGATCGATGCGGGGGGCCTCCCCCTTCATTCTCGCGCGCCGGACGCGCCTGCGGAAGGCCTTGGCCAGAGAGGCGACGAGGTCCGGTCCGGCCCCCCGGTCCAGCACGAAGGAGGCCGTCTCGCGCGCCTCGAACCCCGCGCCTCCCTCCGGGCCTTCGAGCTCCACGAGGCCGCACTCCGTGTCCGGGGGCGGGATCGGCCGGGCCGGGTCCCGGTAGACCCCCTCCTCCGCCGGGGAGAGCAGGACGTGCCCGGCCTCCCCCAGGGGACGGGGGGCCTTCGGATCGAGGGCGAACCGGAGCCATCCCGCGCCTTCGCCGAAGGCGAGGACCCCGTAGGTGATCCGCCCGGAGGACCGCACGGGGAGCAGGGCGATCGCCCGCGCCGGCACCCCCCGGGAACGGAAGAGCGCGGTGGCGAGATGGGCCAGGCCGGGCGGCGAACCGGACCTCGTCTCCGCCACCGCGGCGGGGTCCGCGGGCCCGCCGGGGACGGAGCGGTACTCGCGGGCCACGATCTCCGCCACGGACCCCGCCAGCGTCCGGAGGTCGCCGCCCCCGGTGAGAGCGAGACGGGCGCCCAGGGCCTCGAGCGCCGGGCCGGCGGGGAATCCGGTCCAGCGCCGGAGCCTCCTCGGGAGGCGCGGCGCGGGGAGGAGGGGCAGGAGGTCGGGGAGGGAGCGCGGATCCTCCCGCCCCGTGAGGAGGACCCGGCCCTCGAAGCCCACCTCCACTCTCCGGCCCGGCCCCAGGCGGTCCAGGGCGAGGACGGCCGTGAGCCGCCCGTCCTCCTCCTCCACCTCGACCTTCCGGATCAGACCGGACGGCGTGGAGCGGAAGGAGAAGTCGAGCGGGCACTGGGTCCCGGTGGGCGGCGGAAGAGGGACGGTCAGGTGCGGTTCGTCGCCGGGTCCGGTGCGTCCCGCCTTCAGGTGGAAGAGGCCCCGCACCCCCACGATCCGGGCCTCGCCCCGGGCCTTCGAGGGGTCCAGCGGTCTCACGTCCACGTCGTCGAGGACCACCCGGCCTTCCGCGAGCAGGGCCAGGGCGATCTCCACGTCCCAGGTCCCCGGAGGCAGGAGAACGTCCTTCTCGAGGCGCCGGTTCCCGCGGGTGCCGAGGAAGTGGAAGAGGACCTTCCGCCCGAGGGGCCCCCCGTTGCGGTCCATCATCCGGAGCCGGAACTCGCCCCGGGCCCTCCTCGAGGCGGCCCGCAGGGAGATCCGCAGGGCCCGTGTCCCCGGGGGCAGGTTCAGGACCTGGAAGCACGTGTCGGCGGTGAAGCCGGGACGGGCGCCGCGCTCCGCCACCAGCACGCCCCTCTCCGCCCGGAAGACGGTGCGTCCGGGGCGCGTGCGGATCTTCCACCCGGGGACCGGGCCGGCGCCCTTCCCGTCGAAGGAAGGGTTGTCGACGAGGTTCCCCGGGCGGGTCCCGGCGCCCGCGAGAAGGGCCGCGAGAAGGAGCAGGATCCGCATCGCCGGGAAGCATACAACTCGCTCCGGGGAGAGTCCATGACGGCGGCGGAATGTACTCCCGACCTTCCGGATCTCCGCGCGGCTCGCGGATCAGGCGGGGGCGCGCGCCGCAGGCGCCCGCCGCGGGGCGGCGAGGAGGGGCGGCCGCGGGACGCGGCCGGCGGGGGAGGATCCGCCTCCCCCGGCGAAGGAAGACGGCGCGGGCGGGCCCGCCCGCGCCGTGGACCGG
>JAOZQC010000440.1 GCA_029932425.1 Planctomycetota bacterium
TGGTGATCCCGCCCTTCCCCGCCTCCAGGGCGAGCGTCCCCCGGCGCGGATCCTCGCCCACCTCGAGGATCGCGGTCCTCGGCATGCGTCCCAGGACGGGCTCCACGACTCGTCCCAGGTCCTCGGGCCATGCGATCTCTCCGCCGAGGGTGCGCATCTCCAGCCGCCCCGTGAAGTGGGGCCCCAGGCGCGCCTCGATCCCGCCCGCCACGGTGGCCGCGCGGGAGGCGCCGTCCAGGGACCGGACGCCTGCGAGGACGTCCCCGCGGAGGGTCTGGGCCGTGAAGGCCCGGCGGAGGTCCCGGAGATCCAGGTTCCCCCGGTGGGTGCGGACGTCGAGGCGGGCGGTGAGCCCCTCCACCCGGATATCCCCGTTCCAGGCCGCGGCGTGTACCGCCTCCACGTGCGGCGGGACCTCCACGTGGAGATCGCCCCCGGGCCACTCGATGCGGACCCCGCTCTCCCGGCGGCGGATGCGGGCCCGGCCGAGGACCACGCCCCGGTCGCTCCCGCCCTCGATCGTGATCGATCCGTCCCCCATGGCGACGTTCACGATCTCGAGGATCGTCCCCCCCGCAAGGTCGAGATCCGGATCCTCCTCCCAGAAGCCCTCCCCGGTCTTTCCGCCGAGGGCGCCCTTCACCGCCTGGTCCACGGCGGAGGCGATCGTCCGGCCCATGCCTGCGAAGCCCCGGCCCACGTGGGCGAAGCCGCGCCCCATCTCCTCGATGGGGGAGGCGGGCTCCCCCTCCCTCGCCCTCCCCCGTTGAAGAGCGGCGAGCAACCGCTCGCCCTCCTCGGCGGAGATCACGCCGTCCGCCACCATGGAGAGGATCTCGAGTCGTTCCGCTCGCGCGCCCATGGTCGCTCTCCTTTTTTGACCGAACCAGGCCGAAAGATAGCGACTGCGCAGCAAGAATAGAAAGGGAATCTATGTTTTTGGCAAGAGCAGCCGGGTAGGGTGCGCTCCTCCGCCCCTTGGCCCGTATTCTTCGTCCGGCATGCGGGCGACGGCTCCCGGCCGGGGGTGGGAACGGGCTTCCCCCGGAGCGCGGAACCCATGGTCCCCCACCGGCGGTTTTCGAGGAAAGAGCGCCGGAAAGGGCCGGGGGCGGCGCGGTGTCGACCCTTCCCGGGCGTCCCGATTCGATTCGGGGAGGTTCGGATCTCGTGGGATGCATGCACCCCCCGCCGAGGTCGGTGACGAGGAGCATCGCCGCCCGGGGCGGCGGGATCCGCCGAGAACGGTGCGTCCCGAGGAGAGATGCGGGTTCAGCTCTCCGTCACCGCCTCCGCCTCCACCTCCACCACGAAGTCGGGGTGGACGAGGGCGGCCACCTGGACCAGGGTCAGGGCCGGGGGGTGGTTGCCGAAGAACTCCGAGTGGGCGCGGCCGATCTCCCGCCACTTCGAGGCGTCGGTGACGAAGATCCTCGTCCGGACGATGTCGTAGCGCCCGGCCCCGAGGTCCACCAGGGCCTTCTCGATGATGGAGAGGCAGCGTGCGGTCTGGGCGTGGGAGTCGCCCGGGGCGTGGATCGTCCCCTCCTCCGTCACCGCGCAGGTGCCGGAGACGTAGATGTGGTTCCCCGCGCGGACGGCGCGGCAGTAGCCGGCTTCCTTCTCCCACGGCACGCCGGACCAGGTTCTGCGGAAGTCCATGGTCCCTCCTCCTCCGCTTGAAACACCGGTGACAGGCATGGATTCTCCACTTTTCGCGGCGCGGTTGCGAGGGGAGAGCGGCCGCGGGCGGAGGGGAAGGTTACAAATTGTTCCCGCCTCCGTATGGTTCCTTCCCGGGGGTGGGATCACTCGCCGCTCACGGTGACCAGGATGCGGCGGCGGCGGGGCTTCACGTCGCAGTCGAGATGGAAGATCTGCTGCCAGGTGCCGAGGACGAGGGCACCGTTCCGCACGGGGACCGTGAGGTCGGGACCGAGGATCGAGGCCTGGAGATGGCTGTGGCCGTTGCCGTCGTGCCAGGTCTGCTCGTGGCCGTACTCCCGGCTCGGCGGGATGAGCCGCGAGAGGATCTCGGGGAGGTCGCGCCGGAGCCCCGGCTCGAACTCGATGGTCCCGATGACCCCGGTGCTCCCGATGTTGAAGACGTGCGCCGTTCCCGCCTCGATGCCGGACTCGCGGACGATCCTCGCCACCTCCTCCGTGAGGTCGTGCATGTCCCCGTGCCCCGCCGTCTCGAGATGGATCTCCTCCTGGTGGATCATGCCGGGCTCTCCCCTGCCCCGAGGGCTTCGAGCGCCTCCCGGAAGGCCTCGTGGTCGCCCTCCGAGAAGAGAACGAACCGGATCTCGTCGAAGTGGTCGTGCTCCCGGGCGTAGCGGACGGCCGCGCCGAGGGCGACCCGGGCCGCCTCGCGCACGGGGTACCCGTAGGCTCCCGTGCTGATGGCGGGGAAGGCGATGGTCCGGTCCCCGTGGGCCGCGGCGAGGGCCAGGCTCCTCGCGTGGCAGCTCGCCAGGAGCCCCGCCTCGCCCCGGTTCCCGCCGCGCCACACGGGGCCCACGGCGTGGACGACGTGCCGGGCGGGGAGCCGCCCGGCCGTGGTGATCACCGCCTCCCCGGGGGGGCAACGACCCCGGGTCTCGCGGATCTCCCGGCACTCCGCGAGGATCTCCGGCCCTCCCGCGGCGTGGATCGCCCCGTCCACGCCGCCGCCCCCGAGGAGCCCGGAGTTCGCGGCGTTGACGATCGCCTCCACGGACTGCTTCGTGATGTCCCCCCGGACGAGGGTGATCTCCGTCTTCCCTACGCGCATCGCACACCTCCCTGTCCACGGTATCATGCCCGCCGACATGTCCTTCGTCATGAGATACGAGCGGTTCGGCTGGGACTACCGGCGGCTGAACCCCTTCGAGCCGCGGGAGGAGGCCTGATATCTCCGCCACGCCGCCCGGGCCGGCGGACCGGTGCTGGAGCTGGCGGCCAGGGGTCGCTCCTCGAGGCGCTGGCCCTCGCGGGCCACGAGGTCGTGGGCCTCGACCTCTCGCGGGCCGTGCTCGACCGGGCGCGGCGGCGGATCCTGAAGTTCCCGGAGGACGCGCGGGCCCGCGTCTCCCTGGTGCGGGGGGACATGGCGCGGTTCGACCTCGGCCGGACCTTCGCGCTCGTGATCATCGCGGACAACTCCTTCCGGGCGGTGGAGCGGCGGGAGCGGCTCGACGCCTGCCTCGCCTGCGCCCGCGCCCACCTCGCCCCGGGCGGCGGCCTCCTCGTCACGGAGCGGCGGTACGTCCCGGAGGACTACCCGGAGCACGGCCGGGAGTGGCCCTGGACGCCCCCCTACGAGAACCCCGAGACCGGCGAGACGGTCCGCCGCCGCGTCCGGGCGCGAGTGGACCCCGGCCGCCGGCGGCTCACGGGGGTGATGACCTACCGCGTGACCGACCCCTCCGGCGGGGAACGGGAGGAGGAGTTCCCGTTCGAGAACCCCGTCCTCCACCCGGAGGAGTAC
>JAOZQC010000441.1 GCA_029932425.1 Planctomycetota bacterium
ATCGGCGTCCCCCCCCGCTCCCGCCGGCTACTTCTCCTTCTCCGCGAGCTTCCCGAGGACGGCGCGGATCTTGGCCTTCACGTTCAGGTCGTAGCCCTCCCAGCGGAAGACGACCTCGCCGCCCTCGTCGAAGGCCACGATCGCGGGGAGAGCGGCATCGGCCTCGGCGCCGGCCGGCAGTCGGAACGCCTCGGCCCACTTTCCCTCGCCGTCGGCGAGGACGAGGGGCAGGGCCATCCCCTTCTCCCGACAGGCCTTCCGGAGCGCCTTCTCGGGCGGGCCGCCCCGGACGTGGACCCCGACGAGGGAGGCCCCGGCCTTCTCGATCTCCTCGGCGAGGGCGGCGATCTGGGGGAGCATCCGCTGGCTCGGCTCGTTCTCGAGCGAGAAGAAGACGAGGAGGAGAGGGCCCTTCGCGAGGAGCCCCTTCAGGGTGTGCGACTTCCGGTCCGTGCCTCTCAGTGCCTCGGTTGGAAGCGGGCCCATCTCGCGCGCGACCGGCAGCTTCCCGCCCTCCTCGCAGGGAAGCCCTCCCTGGATCGTGACGGTGACGGTCTTCCCCGCCTCGACCTCGATCTTCTTCAGCAGGAGATAGACGTCCCCGGACGGGTTGCGCTGCCCGCACTGGAGGAGGTACCGGCCCGGCTTGAGGTTCACCGCGCCTCCGGTGCCGTCGACCTTGAACGCCGCCCCCGCCCGCCACGGGAGCCGTGTCAGCGGTGCCAGCGCGACCGTCACCTGTTCGGTCTCGGTCACTCCCGGGGGCGGGACGAGCTTGATCTCGAGCTTCCCCGCGGACGGCTCCTTGGCGGTGGTCCCCGGCGCGAGGACGAGGGCGGCGACGGTCGCCAGCAGCGCGACTGTCAGGATGGCGTTTCGCTTCATGTCGTTCTCCTCTCGCTCACTTCTCCGGGACCGGGTAGCGCAGCCAGAAGGCCTCGTCCGGGGGATCGCTGCCGAGCACGACATCGCAGGTGGCCTCCCCCCCGACCACCGAATGCGCGACGGCGAAGCCCATCTTGCCGTTCCCGGCCCCGGTGACGACGTAGTCCCCCGGGCCGAGGTCGAAGGTCGTCCGGCCTTCCCCGTCCGTCCTCCGCCCGAGGATGGGCCTGAGGGAGCCGAAGTTGAAGACATAGAGGTGGACCACCGAGCGCGGGACCGGCTCGCCCTCCCCGGTGACCACGCGCAGCGTCATGCGGCAGGTCGCCGTGTAGACCGGGGTCGAGTTGATGATCGTGGTCTTGTCGCGATAGGAGAAGACGTTTTCCCCCTCCGCCCGTCCCATGCACCGGGCCAGGACCAGCGCCGCGCGCCGGGTGGCCCTGGTGAACCAGGCCTGGTCGAGGGCGTCCTTCGGCTCGCAGGCGCCCAGGTAGTGCCAACCTCCGGCGCCCGGCCGCGTGCTCTTCCCCGTGTAGACCTCGCACCAGGCGTGGTTGTTGTCCTGGAACGGCCAGTAGGGCGTGAAGACCGACCGCGCCGGCACGCCGACCGACCGGGCCACCGCGTTGAAGAAGATCATCTCCTCCTCGCAGCGCCCGAACCCGCTCTCGAGCACGGCGAGCGGGCTCCGGTCCTTCGGCCCCGTGGGCTTGAACTTCACGTTCTCGCCGCAGTAGCGGTTCACCTCCAGCGCCACCTCCTCGAGCGTCTCGCAGCCCGCCTTCGCAAGCCGCGGGACCATCGTCTCGAAGAACTGCTTCCGCCACGCCTCGACGGGCTCCTGGGCCGACCGGAACGGCAGGACGTAGTGGAAGAAGAGGGCGCGGGGGACTCCCTTCGTCCACGGGAGCTCGCGCCGCGCCCGGTACGCGTACTCCACGTGCTCGGTGAGGGTCGCCTCGGGGACGGAGCGGAGGTCGCCGGCGGGCATGTTGGCGACGAGGAAGGCCCACCCCTCGCGCTCCTCCGCGTCGAGCTTCTCGAACGCCGCGGCCAGCGCGGCGGCGTTCTCCCCGGCCTGTCCGAGCGCCTTGGCGACGTCCTCGCGGAACTCCTCGGGCACCTCCGCGAGGAGGGCGGCGTGGCCGGAGCCCTCCTCCTCCGCCCACGCCGCGGGCTCTCCGGCCGTGCCTCCCCCGACCATGAGAACCAGCAGTACGAGTGCGGTCGTTCGAAGAACCATGCGTTTCCTCCGCCTGTTTTTCCCGGTTCCACGAGCCGGGGCATTCTGATATGGATGTAGGGGACATTCTAGCGTTCGCCGCGCCGGGGTGTGAGGCGGTAACGAGTGAGGCTGCCATGACCACGGTTCGATCGGCGCGGGTGCTGGGCACCCTCTTCGTCCTTGCTCTGCTCTCCGTCGTGCTTCCCCTTTCGGCCGGGCAGCCCGAGGGAGCCGGAGCTCCGGGGGAGGCCTGTGCTCGCACTCCCCGGCTCCACGCCGTCCTCGTCCAGAACGTGGGCCCCGGGGTGATCCGCGGGCTCCACACCCTCCTGACCTCGCGCCACGGCTACCCGGCGGAGAACGTCCGCGTCCTCGGCTCCCGGGAGCATCTTGCGGACCTCGCACCGGAGCCTCCCACGACCCGGAACGTCCTCACGGCCGTCGGCCGGCTGGGAAGAGACCTCCTTCCCGGGGAGCAGGTGGTGATCGTCTTCCTCTGCCACATGCGGAGGGGCTGCCTGGTCAACGACCGGATCCCCTACCAGGCGCTGAACGACCGCCTGGCCATGTTCCGGAGAGGGGTGAGCGTCGCGGTCGTCGTAGCCGGCTGCCACGCCGGGGACGCGATCCCGGTGCTCACGCACGCCGACATCATCTGCGCGGGAGCCACGGGCGACCAGAAGACCTACGGGGGGTTCCTCCACTTCCTGCGCGACACCCTGGGGGCGCGGGAGGAGGCGGTCGTCGCGGCGGACCGGGACCGGGACGGCCGGGTCTCGCTCGGCGAGGCGTACGACTACGCGTCGGACCCCGGGAGGCTCGCGAAGTGGTACGGCGCCCTGCCCGAGGAGGTCTGGCCCACGGACGCGGTCCCGACGCCGCGGCGCTTCACGCGCCGGGCGCGGATGGACTACCGGACGTGGCTCTCTCCGTCGTCTCGCCGACAGGAGGAGGACTGACATGAGAGTGGCGCCGCGCCCGGCCCTTCTCCTGGCCCTCGTCCTCGTCACCGCCGGGTGCGGCGACGGCGGCCGCGGCGCACCTCGGGTCGCCCCCGAGTTCGAGGGCATCCGGGCCGCGCTCGGGGCCAAGGGCGAGATCCGCTTGGCGTGGAACGCGGCCCGGCCCGCGGGCGGAGTGACCTACCACGTGTTCCGGAGGCGGGAGGGGGGCGAGTACGACTTCGGGGCTCCCCTCTGCCGGACCCGCGCGCTCACGTACAGCGACACCGCGCTCACGACGGGGATCGACTACTTCTACACCGTCCGCGCCGAGCGACGCGGCTCCGGGCTCGACGACAACGACGCGGAGCTCTCGGCCTTCGCCGTGGCGGTGGCCCTCCCGGAGGACGACA
>JAOZQC010000442.1:0-991 GCA_029932425.1 Planctomycetota bacterium
GGGCCCGGACGGTGGTTCCGGGGAGCAGGAAGCATCCAGGCTGGCGTGGTGCCCGCCGCCCGAAAGAGGAGCATCGAGCGAGGTCTCGTCCGGCGCGTTGGGGAACAGGCAGGGTGCCGGCGACCCCCCGGACTCCTCCGGGTCCCGTCCCTCCGGGCGGTGTCCGCCCTCCGGCGGAGCCGTCCGGAGAAAGGCCGCCGGCCCGCCCGGGGACCGGGTTCCGCCCCCGGGCGGAGAAAGGACCGAGAGATGGCGCGTGCCGCGAGACCGCAGCCCGAGGTGAAGCTGAACATCACTCCCCTCATCGACGTGACGTTCCTCCTGCTCATCTTCTTCATGTGCGCCATGCGGTTCAAGACGCTCGAGCGGAAGGTGGGCGCCTACCTCCCGAAGGAGTACGGAGGGAACCCCTGGCCGGCGGAAGAGCGGCCGCCGAGGATCGAGGTCTGGCTGAAGCGGGCCCGGGGGGAGGCGCACACCCGGGTCAAGCTGAACGACAGGGAGCTGGGCCGGGACGAGGCGGGATTCGCGGCCCTGGAGGAGCGGATCCGGCGGATCCACGCGGTCGCCCCGGCCCTCGGGGGGCAGATCAACGCCTGGGCGGAGGTACCGCACCGGGACGTGGTCCGGACCATCGACGCCTTCATGAGGAGCGGCGTGCGGGAGATCACCTTCCGGGGCACTCCGAGGAAGGGTCGGCCCGCCGCCGGGCCCGGGGATCCCCGGGTCCGCTGATCCGCTCCGGGCGTTCCGCGCGCGGGGAGGAAGGTCCCGGAGCCCGCGCGCGGAAGCTCGCGTCCGGGGAGCGGCCCGATCGCCCGGACCGGGAGAGCTCGGCCCGCGCGCGGAGGCTTCGCGCGCGGGTGGTCCCGGAGCGCGGGCGAGGGCGGGTCAGCTCCGCGCGGAACCGCCCGGAGAGGAACGTGGCACCGGGTGAGCATCCTCGAGATCCGGCAGCGGGCGGAACCTCCCGGGCCGTGGTATCCCGGCT
>JAOZQC010000442.1:1001-3447 GCA_029932425.1 Planctomycetota bacterium
GGGGGGGGGCACGGTCCTTACCGGGGAGCGACCCCCGGCAGGGGGGGCATCGGCGACAGGAATGTCCCCTTTGCGCCGGATTCCTGTCGCAATCTGTCGCAATCTGTCGTAATCTGGGTCTGCAGGCGTTGGGACGCGGGCGGGGGAACGGCCGTAACCCTCCGGAGCAGGCCGTGTTGGCGCGGTCTCGCGAAGGCGGCGTTCCGGGGGGCGGGATGGTACGTCCTTTGCTCGGAGCGTGCGGCAGATGTGGATCTCCGGCCCGTCCGCGGGAGGAAAAGGTCATGCGGCATGTCGCCCTGTTTTCCCTGATCCTCGGCCTTCTCGTCGTCGCCTCTCCGGAGGTGGCGGCGAAGGGGAAGAAGGGGAAGGGGAAGCCCAAGGTCACCATCGACGAGGGCTCGATCTACCTGGGAGACCCCGCCAACTTCCGGAAGCCGGCGGTGGTGGACGTGGACAAGGTCTACCAGAAGATCCCCGAGTACCGGGAGATCCTGGATCGGGATCTCGACGACTCCGACCCGCGGTACCTGATCCTCATGCGCGCCGCGAGCGACAAGTTCCGGGCGGCCCTCGACGCCGTGTCGGAAGAGAAGGGGTACGATCTCATCGGGGGCCTGGGCTCCATCCAGATCGAGGGGAAGAAGGTGCCGGAGATCACCGCCCTGGTGATCAAGAAGCTGCCCGAGTAAGAGGGGCCCCGGCCGCCCCGGCCGTCTCGAGTCTCCGCCATCCCGGGAGTCCGTCATGAATCCAGGCAGAATCCGTCTCTCCCGCGCCCTTCTCCCGGCGGCCCTCGTCCTCGCGGCGGCCCTCTCCGCTCCCGCCGCCCGGGGGCAGGAGAAGAAGGCCCCCGGGAAGACCGCACCGAAACCGTCCCCGAAGGAGCGGATCCGCTTCGAGCGCGACGGGTCCTTCGAGTTCGAGGGGCGCATCGTCAAGTACTGGCAGGTGAACCACGGCGACCCCGCGGACCTGATCCGGGAGATCTCGAAATACGTCATCGAGAAGAGGGGCAACCGCCCCGACGTCATCCTCGAGAAGAAGACGCAGAACATCATGCGGATCGAGGCCCCCGCCGCGAAGTGGCCGATCATCGAGAAGCTCCTCGAGGTGGTGGACATCCCCCAGCCGCAGGTCTTCGTGGAGGCGAAGATCATCGAGATCAAGTACGACTCCAACCTGGAGTTCGGCTTCGAGGGGTCCTACGACCGGCGGAAGGCCACGAACGCCGCCCAGCCCTTCTTCGGGAAGTTCACCGGGGCCTTCAACCCCGAGTCCTACCTCGAGTCCCTGGGCACGAAGATCCCTTTCCAGGGCACCACCTTCGAGTTCGTGAACGACGCGGGGAGCATCGCCAAGCGCGGCGAGTACTCCTACATCCTCCGGGCGCTCCAGGAGCGGGGCTCGGCGGAGATCCTCTCCCAGCCCTCCATCCTCGCCGTGCAGGGCCAGAAGGCCACGATCACCACCGGGCTCCGGTTCCCGGTGCAGAGTGTGGACGTGCGGGGAAACACCACCATCGTGGTCACCAAGTTCCAGGAGACGGGGATCAAGCTGGACATCACCCCCAAGCTCGTGGGGCGGGACTACGTGACCATGGACATCCACGCGGAGGACTCGCAGGTCACGGAGCGGGTGCCCGGACCCCAGGGCTCCCTGAACCCCGTGATCTCCACCCGGTCCGCGCAGACCCAGGTGAATGTCCGGGACGGGGAGACCATCATCATCGGGGGGCTCCTCTCGTCCTCCACCATCGAATCGAAGCGCGGCATCCCCCTCCTCATGGACATTCCGGTGCTCTCCTACCTCTTCTCCGCGAACCGGACCCAGGAGGTGAAGAGCGAGCTGGTGTTCTTCATCACGCCCCGGATCATCAAGCGCCGGGAGCACACCGTGATCCTGCCGCCGGGCGAGCGCCGGCGCATGGGGAAGTAGCCGGGGGAGCCGCCCCCTCACCGGCGAAGGCGGTACACCGCGGCCCGGCGGTGCCCCTCCTTGCGGATGAGCCCCCGCTCGATCAGCTCCCTCAGGTCCCGGTTGCCGGTGCGCGGGGAGACGCCCACCAGGTCCGCGTACTCGCGGTTCGTGATGGAATCGCGGGTCTCCAGGATCTCGAGGAGCCGCCGCTGGCGGGAGTTCAGGCCCCGGGCGCCGGGCGGGGCGGAGGGGGGACCGGCGGCGGGGGCGGAGGCCGGCGGCGCCGCCTCCAGGACGGTGTCCGAGAAGACGATCTCGTCCGCCTGCACCTCCGGACCCCGGGCGATGACCAGGGCGCGCTCGATGACGTTCCGGAGCTCGCGGACGTTGCCGGGCCAGGAATGCGCGAAGAGACGGTCCATGGCCCCGGGGCTCAGGCGCTCGCCGGGAGTGCGGTGGTTCTTCCGGTAGGAGGCCACGAAGTGATCCACCAGGGCGGGGATCTCTTCCCTCCGGGCCCGGAGCT
>JAOZQC010000443.1 GCA_029932425.1 Planctomycetota bacterium
TGCCACACCGCGAAGGTGAGGATGGAGAGGATGGCGGTGCCCTGGACCACGGCCTTGATCTTCCCCGAGAGGCGGGCGCTCACGATCACGTCCCGGGTGGCGGCCATGATCCGGAGCGTGGAGACGATGCTGTCGCGCCAGAAGATGATCGCCACCACCCACACGGAGGCGTAGCCCGCGGAGAGGAAGCAGAGGAAGACGGTGAACCGGGCGATGGAATCCGCCAGGGGGTCCATGAACTTCCCCAGGTCGGAGACCTGCCCCGTGCGCCGCGCGATCTGGCCGTCGAGGGTGTCCGTGAGCTCGAAGAGGGCCGCCACCGCCAGGGCCCCCACGCCCCCCCAGGTGGTCCCCCGGGTGAAGAAGAAGATGAAGGCGGGGGCCAGGAGGATCCGGCTCAGGGTGAGGAGGTTCGGCACCTTCATGCCCCCGTCCCCCGCGAGAGCACCACCGCCGCGTTCACCCTCTCCTCCCGGCCGAGCCGCCGCGAGGCGACCGCGCACTTCGTGGTGAGGAGGCAGGCGATGGGAGCCGCGATCTCGTGCCGGTGCTCGTGGAACGCGTAGAAGTTCGCCTGGCCCTTGGCCACCACCGCGTCCGCGGCCCGGAGCTCCTCCCGGAGCTCTCCGCTCATCTCCTCGAAGGAGATCCCCAGGGTGTCCGGCCCCGCCGGGAAGACGGCGTCCGCGGCCCGGTCCAGGCCCACCGCCCGGAAGTCGTCGAGCGTGGCGTCGCTCGTGATGGCGCCGCCCCGGTAGGGGACCGCCACGCGCGCCCCCCCCTCCCGGAGGTGCAGGACGAGGAGCCGGTCGAGGGCGATCTCCCCCACGTTGTCCGGCACGTAGAGGATCCGCTCCGCCGCCTCGAGGATCGCCTCGATCTCCTCCACCCGGTCCACGTCGAACCCGCCGCGGACCTTCTCCTCCAGCATCCCCCGGATCTCCTCCGTCCCGAACCCGTAGCCGGCTCCCACGGTGCGGAAGTCGAGGTGGTTCCCGGCCACCGCCCAGAGGCAGAGCTCGCGGAAGCGCCCGGACCGGGACATCCCCGCCGTTCTCTCCTCCACCCACGCCGCGATCTCCGCCCCCACCCGGTTGCAGGCCTCCCGGAGCCCGGCGAAGGGGACGGGCAGGCCGGTGACGCGCTTCAGGATGCGGTGGACCCCGGTGATGTAGAAGGAGGGGATCCGGGCCTCGGGCCACGTCTCGCGGAGGAAGACGAGCGCCTCCCCCAGCACCTCCTCCCGCACCTCTTCCTCGAGCGGGAGCAGGTCGAGGGCCCCGACGAGGTCGTCGAGGACGCAGGGCAGGCAGACGCTCTCCCTCTTCAACGCGACGCTTCCTTCGCCGGGAACCCGCCCGGGCGGACTCCATGGTTCCCCCGGTTACCCCCCGTCCGGGGCCGATCGATTCAAGGTGACCCAAACCGGCCCGCGAAGGGAATTCCGCCGGCTCCTCCGGCGCCGCGGAAAAACCCCCGGAGCTCCGGCCGCGGGCCGCCTACAATCGAGCCATGCCCCCTGCCGAGGTCCTGCGCATCGAGGAGCTGACGAAGGTCTACGGCCGCAAGCGCGCCCTCGACGGCGTCTCGTTCACCGTGCGGGAGGGGGACGTGTTCGGCTTCCTGGGGCCGAACGGGGCGGGGAAGACCACCACCATCCGCATCGTCCTCGGGCTCATCCGCGCCACCTCCGGGCGGGTGTTCCTCTTCGGGAAGCGGCGGCGCGGCGCGGCCCTCGCCGCCCTGGCCCGGCTGGGCGCGGTGGTGGAGATCCCCCGCTTCTACCCCTACCTCAGCGGCCGGGGGAACCTCGAGGTGCTGGCCATGCTCTCGGGCGTGCGGTCCCGGGAGGCGGTGGACCGGGTCCTGGCCGTGGTCCGGCTGGAGGAGGCGGCGGACGACCCCGTCCGCACCTACTCCCAGGGCATGCGCCAGCGCCTGGGCATCGCCCAGGCCCTTCTCGCCGATCCCGAGCTCGTCCTCCTCGACGAGCCCACGAACGGCCTCGACCCGCACGGCGTCCAGGAGATGCGCGAGATGATCGCCGAGCTGAACCGCGAGCGGGGCATCACCTTCGTGATCTCGAGCCACCAGCTCCTCGAGATCGAGCAGATCTGCAACCGGGTGGCGATCCTCCGGAAGGGTCGGCTCCTGGTGACGGGGGACGTGGACCGGATCCTCTCCACGGAGACCGTGATCCACCGGCTGGTGGTGGACGACGTCGAGCGGGCCGCGGCCGCCCTCGGCGACCGGTTCCCGCGGGAGGAGGGCCCGGCCCTCCGCATCCGCACCTCCCGCGACCGGGTCCCGGAGGCGGTGGAGGCCCTCGTCCGGGCGGGGGTGCGGGTCCGGGAGGTGGTTCCCGAGCGCCTGACCCTGGAGGAGTACTTCCTGCGGGTCACCGAGGGATCGGAGGTGGACCTTGGCCGCTGAGGTCCCGGGAAGGCTCCGGCGCGTGGGCCGGGCCCTCCGGGCGGAGATCCGGAAGTCCCGGCGCCAGCCCGCCCTTCTCGTCTACCTGCTCCTCGTGCTCCTCGTCACGCTGGCCTGGGGTCCCCTCCGCTACCGGTCCGCCCGGGAGCGCGAGAGGGAGATCCTCCACCCCGCCGCCCCCACCCAGGCCATCGAGGGGGAGGAGCCCGCGGAGCCTTCCCCGCCCCCTCCCGAGACGGAGGGGCGGGGGGTGAACGGGTTCCTGGTGCTCGCCGCCTCCACCCGGGCGGGGGTGATCCTCACCGCCATCCTTCTCCTGCTCTACGCGGCCACCCTCCTCGCGGGGGAGGGGACGGCGGGGACCGTGCGCCTCCTGCTCGTGCGCCCCGTGACCCGCACCGACCTCCTCCTCGCCAAGGCCGTCCTCCTGCTCCTCCTGATCCTCCTCTTCCTCGCGGTGGTGGCGGCGGCGTCCGGGCTCCTGGGGCTCTTGCTCGGCGGCTACGGCGACATCGTGGACGTGCGGTTCGGGGAGATCGACTTCACCGCCTCGGAGCTCCGGCGGGCGGCCCTCGTGGGCCTCGGCCTCGCCCCCCTCGCCCTCTTCGCCACGGCCGCCTTCGGCCTCTTCTGCTCCGCCCTCTTCGAGAGCGCGGCCACCGCCGTCACCGTGGCCACCCTGGGAGGCCTCGCGGCCCTCGCCGTCACCCTGGGACTCTCCGCGGAATCCGCCCTCCTGGTCTTCGTCACCCACGTGGACCGGTACCTCGCCGTCTTCCAGTCCTTCGCCACGGGGCTCTCCGACCACGCCCTGAACGCCCGGTTCGTGACGCCGGGGCTGGTGGTACCCGCGGTTTCGGCCTTGGTCTTCCTCGGGGCCGCACGTATCATTTTCTGCCGCAAGGAGATCCACGCCTGAACCGGCGAGCGTCGATCTCCCGGCCCTGACCACGCGAATGCTCCAGCGAACCCTCTCCACCTCGCTCGCCCTGCTTTGCCTTTGCGCGGCC
>JAOZQC010000444.1:0-2567 GCA_029932425.1 Planctomycetota bacterium
TGGTGCTCCTTCCGGGCGTAGTGCTTGTCCACGTCCATGAGGTCGCCAAGCGCCTTGCGGGCCCGGAGCAGCGCCTCCCCCGGGTCGGCGCCCGGATCGAGCTTCCCCGCCGCCTCCAGGGCCTCCCGCATCCTCTCCACGGCGATGCCGAGCGCCCGGTTCTCCACGAGGAAGGTGTCGCCGGGGTGCCCCGGAGGGAAGGGCCGGGCGTCGCGCGGGGCGGTGATCTCCCGGAGCACCTGGGAGTGGAGGTCGCACATGGACTGGATCTCCTCCACCGGCATCCCCTCCGCGATGAGCTCCTGCTCCATCGCCGCGATCTCGGTGGCGTCCGTCTCCCGGACCAGCTCGGCCAGGCGTTCCTTCACCTCCTCGGGCGCCTGGCCCTCGTGCAGGTGGCGGATGATGTGCTTCAGGGTGCGGATCCGGTGGGCGCGGTTGTCGATGAGCTCGCTCATGGCTTCGTCCTTTCGGGGTCGTGACGCGAGGATCATAGCCCGGCGGGCCGGATCCCGCCTTGATCTCGGTCAACGGGGGGCGGCGGCCGGCTACTCCTTCTCCTCCTCGGGGAGCCCCTCCTCGCAGAACGGCTTGTACCGGTAGTAGGTCTCCAGGGTGAGGACGCCCATGCAGGTGGTGTAGACCTTGCCGCCCACGAAGTCGTAGTTCAGGACGGGCCAGGCGCCGAGGTCGCAACCGCGCGTGAGCTGGATCCCGGGGAGGAGCTTCTTGATCACCGCGTTCCAGGCCCGGAAGAACCGCCCCCCCATCTGGTGCATGGCCAGGGTCCCGTAGTACCAGGCGTAGGAGGGGAAACGCTTCTTGCTCACGTACTTCGACCACTTCCCCCCCTTGGGGACCTCCTCCATGTTGTGGGCGAGGATGAAGTTGGCGGAGCCGATGCAGAAGGGGTGGCTGCGCGGCCAGCCCATCACCATGCGGGCCATGAGCCCGAAGCAGGTGGTGGCGTTCTCGGACACCTTCGACTGGTAGCCGGTCTGGTACTCCGCGGTGAACTTCTTCCCCACCTCGTAGGCGTAGTGGGGATCCAGGTCGAGGAAGACCTCCCGCTCCTTCGTGACCCGCTCCGAGTAGGCGTCCATGATCATGTCGCAGCCCTCGAAGACCGACTCCCGGACCCAGAACCCGGACCGCCGGGCCATGGAGAGGCCGAGCAGGACCCAGGACATGACCGAGGTGTCCGTCTCCCGCGACGACGCCTGGTAGTGCCATCCCCCCAGCTCGTTCTGGATCTCCACCAGGTAGTTGATGCCCCGCCGGAGGTACTCGCGGTACCGGTCGTCGGCGGTGAGGTTGAAGGCCTCCGCCAGGGAGTAGATGGCGATGGGGCGGTTGTAGCCCTGGAACCGGTCCGTGGTGGTGTAGTTCCCGTCCGCGGTCTGCCGGATCTCGATGTACTCGAGAAGGCGGCGCAGGGTGTCCTTGAACTTCCCCTCCTCCGGGGAGTAGCCGCCGCCCAGGAAGGCCAGGGCCGCCAGCGAGGTCGTCCCCAGGGGATCGAGCATGTGCCGCGAACCCTCCTTGGTGCAGGAGGGCTCGAGCGTGCACCGCTCGAAGAACTTGTTCGGGTCGAGGGAGCCCTGGAGCGACTGGTGGCGGGAGAGCCAGGCCAGGCCGAGCTGCACGGCCCGCTCGGTGAGGGGCGTCTGGCGGTACTCCCGCTCCTTCTTCCCGAACTCCCGCTGCCAGCGGCGGCGGTCGATCCGGTACGTCTTCGGCTGGAAGAACTCCGGGTTCTTGTCGAACCAGTGACGCCAGATCCCGTAGTCCGGGCCGAAGAAGTGGCCGGTCATCTGCTCCAGGGCCAGCTCCACGGCGAAGGAGTTCGCGGATCCGGGCCGGAATCGGCGGAGCTGCTTCACGAGGTAGCGGAACTCCCTCACGTTCTTCGAGCGGCCGAGGATCTCCGCCATCCGGGCGATCTGGCGCTCGTCCGAGGCCTTGTCGAAGTCCCGGTGGAGCTTCTCGATCACCTCCCGGCCCGCGCATCGCCAGAAGTTCACGGCCGCGATCCGCCAGGAGAGCTCGATCCTCTGCAGCCGGGCGCTGGTCAGGAGGACGGGGCCGGCCTCCGGGATGTGGAGATCGCCGGCCAGGAACGCGAGCCAGCGGAAGACCCGGGCCTGGTCCGTCCGCGGGGAGCCCGCGGTGCGCTTGAGTCCCTTCACGATCTCCCCGGCGAGCGCCTGCGAGGCGTTCCGGCTGAGGCCGAAGAAGCAGGCCGCCCGGACCCGGTGGTCGCGGTCCCGCATCAGGTGCCGGAGGAGGAGCTTCTGCGTCTCGAAGTCCCCTTCCGCCAGCCGCCCCAGGGCGAGGGCCGCGGCGTAGCGGTACTTCGTGGACCGGCTGCCCGCGAGGATGCCCCGGAGCTTCGGCACGTGGCGGGCCACGGCCATGCTCTCGATGATCCGCGCCTTGGCGTCGCCCGGTTCCCCGGAGTCGCTCTGGAGGCGCTCCGCCACGGCGTCGAAGATCCTCCCCTCCGGGTCGTCGAACTGCTTCAGCGCCCAGGCCGCGAAGCAGGGATGATCGCCGGAGGCGTCCTT
>JAOZQC010000444.1:2577-3422 GCA_029932425.1 Planctomycetota bacterium
AGGAGGGTGGGGATCGCGCGCCGGTCCTTCAGGCGGCCGAGGGCGATGGCCGCGTTGTCCTTCACCGCCTTCTCCCGCGCCCCCAGGGCGGCCACGAGCGTCCCGTAGGTCTCCGGGCGGCGGAGCTTGGCCAGGGCCAGGAGGGCCTGGACCCGGGTCTCCGCGGGGCCCCCCGCGGCCAGGGAGGCCGCCAGCTTGGCCGCCTCCTTCGTGGGGATCTCGGAGAGGATGGCGAGCCCCATCCGCCGCACGAGGGGCCGGGCGTTCGCCCCGAAGGCCTTCCGCCGGACCCAGTCCACCGTGCCCCCCGGATCGAGACGGGCCAGGATCGTCCCCGCCAGGACGGCCACGAAGCGCTGCCGGGCCGTGATCCCCGACTCGCGGACCTTCGAGACGAGATCCTCGATCTCGAGGTCTTTCAGGTCGTCCCCGGCGCGGGCGATGCCCTCCAGGGCGTTGCCCCGGTCCACCGTGTCCTCGGAGAGGACGGCCTCCAGGTACCCCTTCACCTCGCTCGCGAGCCTCTTCAGGCGGAGAGCCCGGTCCTCGCCGGGCTTCACGGGCCCTGCGTCCTGGCCCCGTCCCGGAGGCCCGAGGAACACCAGGGCCAGGAACACGACGGGCGGGAGGAATCGGCGGCTCTTCATCGCAAGCTCCGGGGCAGGGTTCTCTCGACCCTCAGGGTATCACGCAGGCCCCGTCGAATCCCCGCTCCAACCCGGAGACGAGGCGACGACCTGCTCCGGCGCCGCCGTCACCCGGCGCCGGCCGTGAGGGGGTGGGTGCAGGAGGCGGTGGAATCGAGGAAGTGGTCGGTCCCCGCGTGGAGATGACCGGGGCCCGCA
>JAOZQC010000445.1 GCA_029932425.1 Planctomycetota bacterium
AGGACGGTCTCCCGGTGCGGCGCGTGGGTGAGGGAACGCGTGACCCTCTCCGCGGGAGAGCGGCGCTCGATCTTCCTCCGGGTGCCTCCCGGGGCCTCCCGGGTGCGGGTGGAGTGGAGGGAGACCCATCCCCGGGGGGGCAGCCGCGTCACCCTCGGCCGGCGGAGCTTCCACGTGAGCGAGAGGGGGCTCGAGGCGCTTCCCGGGCGGGAGGCGGGCCGGTTCTCCGTGCGGCACGCGGCGGTCCGCCCCGGGGAGACCCTGGAGATCGTGGTTTCCCGGCCCTTCCGGGCGCCTCCCGGCTCCTCGGAGGTGGAGGTGGGGGCGTGCTTCAAGGGACTCACCGCGGAGGCCGCCCGGGTCACCGTTCCCCGGGGACGCCTCGGCACCCACCTGAACCTCCTCGCCGGCGGGCACGTGCGGGGCCGTTTCGAGGCTCGGGTGGAGTGGGAGGAGGAGCCCCTGCGCTTCTCCTGGAAGACGATGCGGGACCCGGACGCACCGCTCCTCCTCGGGGAAGAGACGCTCTTCCTCCACGAGGGCACGGCCCCCTTCTCCGTGTCCCCCGCGAGGCGCGAGATCCGTTTCGACCTCGGCTTCGAGAGCCCCTTCGAGGACTACCTCGACGACGCCGCCTACGCGGTGGAGGACGGGAACGGCCGCGTCCTGGCCCGGGGGCTCGTGTGGCGGGGAGCCTTCGGTTTCCGCCCGCCGCACCGGGGCCGGTTCCTCCTCCGCGTCCGCGTCTGGGAGCGGGGACGCCGCTTCTTCCGCAAGGGCGCGATCTTCTCCCCCGTGCTCCTCCGGAAGATCCAACCCCGCAAGCTCGCGGTACGGCACGACATCCGGGAGGGGTTCGTGCCCGGGGGCCCGTCCGGACCGCGCTTCGACCTTCCGGACGGCGCCCGGACCGCCCCTCTCTTCCTCCGGCCGAAGGGGGGCGGCGTGCTGCGGGGCGTGATCCGCTTCCGCGACGAGGAGTGGGGCGCGGACCTCCTCGAGATCCCTCTCCGGGTGGAGCCCCCCGATCTCCCGGACGGGGAGGCCCGCGCGAAGCGCGATCTCGCGGATCTCCTCGAGGCGGAGGCGGCCCGGGCCCTCGACGGAGGGACCCCGGCCGCACCCGCGCTGGCCCGGCTCCGGAAGCTCCTCGAGGCCGCGCGGATCCTGGGGGCGGCCTCCCCGGAGGCGACGGCCCGGGTCCTGGCGGTGGAAGCGCGCGTCTCCCCCGAGCTCGCGAAGCGGTCGGTGAAGGTGCTCCGGGACGGGGTGGCGAAGGGGGGACCGGGCGCCGCCGCGTACCGGCGGGCTCTGGTGGAGGCGCTGCTCCTGGCGGGGGATCCGAAGGGGGCGGAGGCGGAGCGGAAGAAGGTCGCGGGAAAGGGCGAGGAGGAGGCGCGCCTCTCCTACCTCCTGGCCCGGCACGCGGGGAAGGCGAAGGAGGCGCTGGCGGCGCTCGACCGCTACCTGAAGACGGCGCCCCCCCGCCCGGAGCTCCTGGAGGACCGCTTCGATCTCCTGCTGCGCCTGAAGCGCGTCGCGGAGGCCCGCCGGCTCCTTCTCTCCTGGGCGGAGAGGTTTCCCCACCGCGCGGAAGACGTGCCCCGCCTGGCGGCGAGGCTCCCGGAGGGAACGTAGGATGCGGAGCCTCGCGCCCGCGCGCGTGCTGCTCGGGGCCCTCGTCTGGGGGACGGCGGCGCTCTCCTGCGCCGTGACCTTGCTCTCCCCCGGAGGGGCGGCCCGCGGACCGGCGCGGCGGCTGTGGCGGTACGCGGTCACCCCCTCTCTCCGACTCCGCCTGCGCCTCCCCCCGGGGGCGGCGATCGAGGCCGGGGACGGGGTGTTCCGGGAGGACGAGCGCCGCTTCCTCGTCCGGATCGGGACCGTGGCCGCCGTGGAGCGGACGGGGGGCGGGCGGTGGGTGCGGGTGGTGGTCCATCCCGAGGAGGCGGCGTTCCTCGCGCGGGGGGTCTCGGCCCGGGCCTTCTCGGTGCCGGAGACCGCGGCCTGGGTCGTGCGGACGCTGCTGCCCCCGGAGACGCTCCGGGAGATCCGGACCCTCGCCGCCCGGGAGCTCGCGGCGGAGGGCGGGGCGATCCGCGACCTCCTCTGGCCGGAGGTCCGGGCCGCCCTGGGAGAGGTTCTCGACCACCTCCGGCGCGCGCTGCCGGCGGCGATCGCCCGGCGCTCGGAGGGGTGGCGGAGCGTCCTGGCCCGCCACCGGCGCGGAGCCCTGGCCTCGCGGCTCTTCCCGGCGCTCGAGGAGATCGTGTGGCCGCTCGCCCGGGAGCGGTTCCGCCCGCTCCTCGAGAGGGTGGGGGAGGAGCTCTGGGCGAAGCTCCCCATGTGGTCGCTCGGCTGGCGGGCGGTGGCGGAGAAGCTCCCCTTCACGGACAAGGAGCAGGTGAAGAGGCGGTTCGAGGAGTACCTCGCGAAGGACGCGGCCCCCATCCTCCGGGCGCACGCCGGGGAGGCGGCGGCCCTGGCGGGGGAGGTCCTGCGGGAGGCGCTCGCCGACCGCCGGGTGGCGGAGGGGCTGGGGGCGGTGCTCGAGGAGATGGCGGGGGATCCCGAGGTGGGTCGGCTCCTCGGGGAGCTGGCCGGGGAATGGAACCGGGAAGAGGGGCTCGGGGAGATCCTCCGGCGGCGGTGGAAGGCGGGCCTCGGGGAAGCGGTGTCCGCGGCCGTGACCCGCCTGGATCCCCTGTTCCGCCGCGTGGTGGACCGCATCGCCCTCGACGCGAGGGGCGAGGGAATCAACCCGCGCCTGGCCTTCGTCCTGCGCGCCCGGGTGTTCGGGAAGGACCGGCGCTGGCTCCTCCTGGTCCCGGAGGGGGAGGATGGGTAGCCCGGCGACCCGGGCGGCCGCCCCCGCGGTGCGGGCCCGCGGCCTTCGCCTGTGCGCGGGGTCCCGGGTCCTGCTCCGGGACGCGGACCTCACCGTGGCGGAAGGGGAGATCCTCCTCCTGGCGGGGCCCAGCGGCGCGGGCAAGACGGCCTTCCTCCGGCTGCTCGCGGGGCTGCTCCGGCCCGGGGATCCGGGGTTCGCGTTCGGAGGGAGCCTGGAGGTTCTCGGGGAGGAGGTCGTCGGGCGCGCCCGGACTCGCCGGGGCCGGGTGGGAGTGGTCTTCCAGGACCACGCCCTCTTCACCGGCCTCACGGCCGCGGAAAACGTGGCCTTCGCCCTCGATCACCGGGAGGGCGGCCCCCGGGGGGAGGCACCGGAGTCGTTCCTCGAACCGCTCGGCATCCCGGGCGACGCGCCGATCCGGGAGCTCTCCGGAGGCCAGCGGCAGCGGGTGGCCATCGCCCGGGCCGTGGCCTCCTCGCCTTCCCTGATCGTCTGGGACGAGCCCACGAGCGGCCTCGACCCGGCGCTCTGCGACCGGGTGGGAGAGCTGATCCGGGAGT
>JAOZQC010000446.1 GCA_029932425.1 Planctomycetota bacterium
TCGATGACGAGGAGCCACACCGCCAGGGGCGGCGAGATCCGCCGAAAACCGTGCGCCCGGATGGGGACTGCAGGTCTAGCGGACCACCCGGACCAGCGCCTTGAGCGTCGCCAGCCGCTCCCGGCTCGACCCGTCCCCCAGGACGGCCGCCCGGCGCCGCTCGGCGGCGAGCATCGCCCGGGCGAGCCCGCGCGCCACGTCCCCGAACACGAGCCCCCCGGGGGGCGGGAGCTTGCGGAAGGCCCGGAGCGCCTTCTTCGCCCGGGCGGCGTCGGCCCCCGGGATCCCGCCGTACACGTCCGTCACCGTCCCGCGATCGGCGCCCGCGAGGAGGTAGCGGAGCACGTCCATCCCCACCGCCCAAACGGGGTCGCGATGCCTCCCGAGCAGCACGGGGTCGTAGGGGACGAAGACCTCCGGGGGCGTGCCGGCGCCCTCCGGCCGGACCCCGCGGATCGGCGTCCGGCGGTCCGTGCATCCCAGGCGGAAGCGCAGGAGCCCCGACGGCACCCGGAACGTCCGGGGGATGAGGGTGGCCCCCCCCGTGGGGCGGCCCACGGAGACCGCGCGGCCGGTCTCCACCATGGCCCGGGTGAAGGTCTCCGCGGAGCTGATCTCCCTCTCGTTCTCCCCGCGTCCCCGGCCCGCATCTCTCATCAGGGCGCACGGCTCTCGCCGGCTCCCGCGGCCCCCGGCCGCCCTGCTCCGCGTCATCGACCCGCGGAGGGTCGACTCCTCGTCGCGCCCGGCCCTCTTCGGCGATCTCCCGCCGAAGACCGCCTGGGTTCGGCCGCAGGTCGCACGCCCCGACGGGCCCCCGGTTCCACGACCGGCCGGGAGCCGCCGCCCGCAAGCCGGAAGAGAAGCGCGGGCCTTCTACCCCCGCCCCGTCACGGAATCGCCACCGGGGGAAACCCCTCTCCCTCGAGGACGGCACGGAGATCCGCGGGGAGGGGCGCCTCGATCCGGAGAGGGCGGCGCGTGACCGGGTGCCGGAGCTCCACGCGCCAGGCGTGGAGCCACTGCCGCCACAGGCCGTGGCGCCCCTGCATCTTCCGGGTGAGGGCCGGATCGCCGTACGTGGGGTCCCCCACCACGGGGTGGCCGAGATGCCGGAGGTGCACCCGGATCTGGTGCGTGCGTCCCGTGAGCGGCCGCACCAGCAGCAAGGCCAGGCCCCGGCCGCGGGCGAGCACCCGGTAGCGGGTGAGGGCCCGCTTCCCCCCCTCCCGATCCACCCGGACCCGGGGCCGGTCGGACGCGAACAGATCCTGCCGGGCCAGGGGCGCGTCGATCTCCCCCTCCTCCTCCGCGGGATCCCCCGAGACGAGGGCCAGGTAGGTCTTCTCCACGAGCCCCTTCCGGAGGTCCCGGGTGAGCCCGCGCAGGCCCGCGGCGGTCTTGCCCACGAGCACCACTCCGGAGGTCCGGTGGTCCAGGCGGTGGGCGAGAGCGGGTTCGAAGGTCCGGGCGCCGGAGCGGCCGAGGTAGGCCCGGACCCCGTCGATGAGGGTGGGCTCCCCTCCCCGATCCCCCTCGTGGACGAGGAGGAAGGGAGGCTTCGCCACCGCCAGGACGTCCTCGTCCTCGTAGAGGATCTCGAGAGCGGGGGGCCGCGCCGCGCCCGGGGACCTCTCCCGGCCCGACCGGGGGCGCAGCTCGGCGAGACGGCGCTCCCCGGGGTGCAGCACGAGCCGGTCTCCCTCGGCGAGGCGCCGCTCCGGGCGCACGCGCCTTCCGTTCAGGGTCACCTGCTTCGTGCGGATGAGCTTGTAGATGGTCGGCAACGCGGCCCCCGGGAGGTACTTCCGGAGGAAGCGGTCCACCCGCTGCCCGGCGTCGTCGGCCCCGATGCGGATCTCCTCCATCGCCCAGAGCCTACGCCGCATTCCCCGCCGGAACGCGCGGTTTCCGCCGGATCCCGCCGAAAACGGCCCGGGGGGGACCGCGGAGGGAAGCCTCTTCCCCGGAGCGGCCGTCCCGGGGCCCGGACGCCGGGCGCGCCCTTTCCGGAGACGCCCGGCCCGGGTATCCTGGCCCCCCCGGCGTCCGGGACGGAGCGTGCTTCATGGGCGGCATGCGCAGGATCCGCTACTCGCTGGCGGGGCTCGCGATCATCCTCGCGGGCTCGTCGCTCGTCTTCCATTTCGTCGAGGGGAGGGGTTTCTTCACCTCCCTCTACTTCGCGGTGACCACCCTCACCACCACCGGCCTCGGGGACGTCATACCGCGCACCGCCGCCGGCCGGGTCACGACGGTCCTCACGCTGATCATCGGAGTGGTGCTCATCGGCCTGCTCGTGGGGAGCGTCACGGAGATCCTGGTGGAAGGCCAGGTCCGGCGGATCCTCGGGAGGAAGAAGTTGGAGAAGAAGATCGCGGCCCTCAGCGGCCACTACATCGTCTGCGGCTTCGGACGCATCGGCGCCGTCGTCTGCCGGGAGCTCCACGAGAGCGGGGTCCCCTTCATGGTCATCGAGCACGACGCGGAGGCGCTGGCGAAGGCCGACGAGGAGGGCTACATCTACCTCCGCGGGGACGCCACCGACGACGACATCCTCGTCCGGGCGGGCATCCTCCGGGCCCGCGGGCTCGTCTCCGTGCTCGCCACGGACGCGGACAACGTCTACGTGACCATGTCCGCCCGCGACCTGAACCGCCGGCTCCTCATCGTGGCGCGGGGGGAGACCGAGCGCACCATGCGCAAGCTCTCGCGGGCCGGCGCGAACAAGGTGATCTCGCCGGGGGAGATCGGGGGGATGCGCATGGCCCACGCCATCCTCCGGCCGAACGTCATCGACTTCATCGAGGCCGCCACGCGGTCCGGCACCGAGATCGACATGGAGGAGGTGAAGATCACCGGATCGAGCCCCCTGGCGGGACGCACGCTCCTCGATTCCGGCATCCGCCGCGACTTCGGGCTGATCATCGTGGCCATCCGGAAGCCGGACGGGAGGATGACCTTCAATCCCAGCTCCGAGGCGGAGATCGAGGCCGGCGACGTCCTCATCACCATGGGGCCGGCGGCCAACCAGAAGCGCCTCGCGGAGGCTTGCCGCCGGGCGGCGGAATGACGCGGCGCCCCCTTGCGGGTCGATGACGAGGAGCAACGCCGCCCTTGCGGGTCGATGACGAGGAGCAACGCCGCCATGGGCGGCGAGATCCGGCGAAAACCGTGCGTCCTGACGGGAGTGCGGGCGAGCCCGCATCTCCCGTCAGGCGTGCGCGGGACGGCTCCAGGCTCTTCCCGGGAGCACGCTTCCGCCGGAGCGCGGGGCACGGGGGACGAGGCCCGGGTCGTTTTCGGCGAGAGATCGCCGTCCAGGGCCAGGCGCGACGAGGAGTCGACCCCTTGCGGGTCGATGACGAGGAGCAACGCCGCCATGGGCGGCGAGATCCGGCGA
>JAOZQC010000447.1 GCA_029932425.1 Planctomycetota bacterium
AGAACGGCCCACCGCGTAGAGCATGAGGAAGAGGAAGACGGTCTGCCCGTCGAACTTCTTCTTCCGGAGCACGAGGGCGAGGACGAGGAAGATGAGCAGGCCGTTCAGGGACATGTAGAGCTCGGTGGGGTGGATCCGGACGGTGCCCTGCCACTGCGGGGGGATCAGCGATTCCGGGTCCTTGACGAAGACGAGCCCCCAGGGCATGTCCGTGGGAACCCCGTGATCGCAGCCCGCGGAGAAGCAGGCCCAGCGCCCCACGAAGAGCGTGAGGGCCACGCCCACGATGAGAACGTCTCCCAGCTCCAGGATGGAGCGCTTCTTCCACCAGAGGTACCAGGCTCCGTAGGCCACGGCGCAGAGCAGGCCCCCGTAGTAGACGATCCCCCCGTCCCACACCGCCACCAGGGCGTGGAGGGGCCGGGTGGCGAAGTCGTCCCGGCCGGCGGGAGTGGTGATGATCCAGAAGAGCCGGGCCCCGAAGAACCCCACGATGAGGAGCCAGAAGCAGAGGTTGAAGACGAAGTCCGCCTCCTCCCGGCCGTGGCGGGCGAGGACCCGGTTCACGCTCCTCCGGGCCCACAGGAAGAGGAGGAGGTCGCAGACGAGGACGAAGAGGAGGGTGAGGCCCCAGTCCAGGCCCGGGGCCGCGAGCCAGACCGCCCGGTTCGCCACCATGCCCCCGATCACCCACCGGAACGTCCGGGTCGGTCCCTCCTCCGCGGCGATGGCCGCGTTGCGCCGGCGGGAGTACTGCCATTGCACCCAGAGGGTGGCGACGAAGAACGCGTCGAGGATGAACAGGCCGAAGAACCGCACCGCGAAGGGACTGTCTCCGAAGGGGTTCGGCAGCCAGAAGAGCACGGGATGCATGGGTGGCACCACCTTCCTGGGCCCCTCTCCGGGGCCCGGCCGGACGAGGTCCGGGATTCTCGTTCATGCCGCGGGGACGCGCAACTCCTCCCCCGGCGAAGCCCCGCGCCGCTCCCTCCGCCGCCCGGCGGACCGCGGGAGGGCGCGGACCTCCTACTCCTCTTCCTCCTCCTCGTTCTCCGCGGCCTGCCGCACCATCACGCGGTAGTAGGCGCGGAGGATGTCGCCGTGACGGAGCAGGCCCACCACCCGGCCGTCCTGGGGACGGGTGGCGGGCAGCTCGCCGCACCCGCAGTCCAGGATGCAGAGCAGCGCCTCGTAGAGGTTCTCGTCCTTCCCCACGTGGATGGGGGGGACCATGATGTCGCTCGCCACCACGAGGGCGTCCAGGGCGTGCTCGAAGAGGATCGGGCGGGCGTCCTGCAGGGAGAGGATGCCCACCAGCCGGAGATCCTCGTGGCTGACCACGGGGAACCAGACCTGCTCGGAGTTCGTGATGATCGAGCGGATGGTGGCGAAGGTGGCGTTGTCCGGGATCGTGTCCACCTCCTCCGGGGGACGCATGACCTCCTCCACCTTGAGCCCCTGGAGGACGTTCACGTTCAGGTCGCCCTGGTGGGCGGCCGAGTGGAACTTGTTCTGCACCTGGTTGCGGAAGATGGACCAGCGGGAGGTGAAGAGGACGGCGATGACGGAAACGAGCATGAGCGGGGCCACCAGGCCGTAGCTCCGGGACATCTCCACGGTCATGAGGAGGGCGCCGAGGGGGGCGTTGGCCACCCCCGCGAAGAAGGCGCACATCCCCACGATCATCACCGCGGCGGGGTCCGGGGCGAAGGAGCCGAAGACCTCGTGGGCCCCGATCCCGAAGGCCCCCCCCAGCATCGCTCCCACGAACAGGGTGGGGCCGAACACCCCGCCCGACCCCCCCGAGCCCAGCGTGAAGGCCATGGCCACGATCTTCCCCAGGAGGAGGATCACCATCACCCCCACGGCGAGCTCCCCGTAGAGACCCTTCTGGACGATGCCCCAGCCCGAACCGTACACGCCGGGAGCCACGAGCCCCGTGAGGCCCACCAGGAGGCCGCCGATCATGGGGAGGGACCACCGCGGCAGGCGCCGGATCCTCCCGAAGAAGTCCGTGATGCCCCAGAACACCTTCACCGCGAGCGCCCCCACCGGGACGCAGAGCATCCCCAGCACGAGGTAGAAGAGGAGCTCGTGGGGGCGGGTGAACTCCAGGCCGTGCGGCAGCGCGAAGATGGGGTCGTGACCGAAGATCCCGGTGAAGAGGGCGTAGGCGGTGACGGAGGAGATGACGCAGGGGACGAGGGCGTCGGTCTCCAGGTCCTCGCGGTAGAGGACCTCGATGGCGGCCACCGCGCCGCCGAGCGGGGCGCGGAAGATGGCCCCGAACCCCCCCGCCGCCCCCGCCAGGAGCAGGATCCGCCGCTCCTTGCGGGTGAGGTGGAGGCTGCGGGCGAGCCAGGATCCGAAGCCGCCCCCGATCTGGGCGATCGGCCCCTCGCGGCCGGACGCCCCTCCCAGGCCGAGGGTGAAGAGAGTGCCCAGCCCCTTCACCAGGGGCACGCGGCTCCGGATCTGCCCCTGCTTCTTGTGGAAGGCCTCGATCAGGGCCTCCGTCCCCACCCCCGCGGCCTCGGGGGCGTACCGGTGCACCACGATGCCCGAGAGGAGCCCCCCGATGGCGGGCAGGAGGAAGAACAGCCAGGGGACGGCGTGGTAGGTCCCCGCGGAGGCGAAGACCCGCTCCCCCGCCGGATAGGCGAGGGGCGAGCCCGCCAGGAGCTCGAAGGCGATGTACTTCACCACCTCCAGGGAGAAGAAGAACACCGCCGCCCCCGCCCCGGACACCACTCCCACGAGGACCCCGTACCCCACCCACCGCGCGAGGCTGCGCACCCCGAGGGAGGGGGCCAGGGTATGGAGATAGCGCCGGAGGATCGTGGAGAACCGGGAATGCATGGCCCAATCCCGGACCATTGTAGAACCCCACCCCCCCGAAGGTTACATACGGAGGCGGGAGCAAGTTGCAACCTTCCCTCCCCGCCGCCTCCCCGCCCGCGCTCCGCCGCGTCCCCCCTCCCCGCCATCCTCGCCGGACCGCCCGGATGTCGGCGGTTACCGTCGCCCCGGGCGGTGAGGCTCCCCGTCATCGACCCGCGGAGGGTCGATCCCCCGTCGCGGCCGGCCCCTTCCGGCGATCTCTCCCCGACAACGGCCGGGCGCGGACCGCGGGCCCCACGCCCCGGCGGAAGCCCGCTCCCGGAAGGGGCCGGCGCCTCCACTCGCGCCGGTGGAGAATGCGGGAGACTCTACTCGAGGCGCTCCGGCCCGCTCCCCGGGGCTTCGGCGGAACGACCGCCCGGCGCCGCTTCCGCCCCGGCGTCCCCACCGAACCGCCGCCCGCCCCGGCCTCACCCGCGCCGCCGCTCCGGTCGAACCCGCCCCCTCCTTCTCCCTGTCGCGCTCCGCGGCGCTCCGCCCCAACCCCCGGCCC
>JAOZQC010000448.1 GCA_029932425.1 Planctomycetota bacterium
CCTCCTCCGTGAAGCCGACGTCGCGCAGCCGCTCGGGAGGAGCCTGGATGGGCTCGCGGCAGTTGGTGCAGAGCTTCCGGCACAGGCGCTGGGCGGAGACGAGGAGGGTGGAGGACGCCACCATGAAGGGATCCACCCCCATGTCCACCATCCGGGTGATGGTGGAAGGGGCGTCGTTGGTGTGGAGGGTGGAAAACACCAGGTGCCCGGTGAGCGCGGCCTTCACCGCGATCTCGATCGTCTCGCTGTCGCGGATCTCGCCGATCATGACCACGTCCGGGTCCTGCCGGAGGATCGAGCGCAGCGCCCCCGCGAAGGTCAGGCCCGCCTTGGGGTTCACCTGGACCTGGTTCACCCCCTCGAGCTGGTACTCCACGGGGTCCTCCACCGTCACGAAGTTCTCGGTGACGGTGAGGACCTCCTTCACCGCGGAGTAGAGCGTCGTGGACTTCCCGCTCCCCGTGGGTCCCGTGACCAGGATCATCCCGTAGGGGGACTTGACGGCCCTCCGGAAGTCGTTCAGGGCCTGCTCCTCGAAGCCGAGCCGATCCAGGCTCAGGGCGAGGTTCCCCGCGTCCAGGATCCGGAGGACGACCTTCTCCCCGTGGATGAGGGGGAGGATGGAGACCCGGAAGTCGATCTGCCGCCCGTCCATCTTGATCTGGAACTTCCCGTCCTGGGGGCGCCGCTTCTCGGCGATGTCCAGGTTGGACATGATCTTCAGGCGGGAGACGATGGAGTTCAGCATGCGCCGGGGCGGGGAGAAGGTTTCCCGGCAGATGCCGTCGTTCCGGAAACGGACCCGGATCCTCTTCTCCATGGGTTCGATGTGGATGTCGCTGGCCCGCTCCCGCACCGCCTGGTAGATGATCATGTTGACGAGCTTCACCGCCGGCGAGTCGCCCGAGCTGATGTCGTCCAGCTTCAGGCTGTGCTCGTCCTCTTCCTCCCGGTTCTCCTTCAGCTCCACGTCCGGGTCGATCATCCCCTCGAGGAGCTCCGCCATCTCCTGCTCACCCGGGTTGTAGCCCCGCTCGATGGACTCCTTGAGGGCGTCCTCGAGGGTGATCACGAGCCGCAGGTCGCAGCCGGTGACGATCCGGATGTCGTCCAGCTTGACCACGTCGTAGGGGTTCGTCACGGCCAGGGTGAGGATGTTCCCGATCTTGGAGATCGGGAAGACCCCGTAGTAGGTGGCCAGATCCTGGGGAATGATCTCCAGGACCTTCGGATCGGGGGTCACGCTGCGGAGCTCCACCGGCGGAACCCGGAGCTGCTTCGCGATGAGGCCGAGCAGCTCCCGCTCCTCGAGCCAGCCCTCCTTCACCACCACCGAGGAGAGGGAGAGCTCCTCCTCCTCGCACCTCTTCCATCCGGCCTCGATCTGCTCC
Organism: Planctomycetota bacterium; assembly: GCA_029932425.1. Classification (GTDB taxonomy): domain Bacteria; phylum Planctomycetota; class JAJSAM01; order JAJSAM01; family JAJSAM01; genus JAOZQC01. The sequence goes on from JAOZQC010000448.1 coordinate 1,392, forward strand.
GGGGTCACCGCCCCCGTGTCCTCGAGGATCCGTGCCAGTCTCTTGTTGAAGCTGACCATGGGCCTCTCGCGACGGGGCTATCCCGCCCGCTGGAACGTCCTCCTCAGATCCTCCGGGTCCAGGGTGTGGCAGAGCGCGTCGTCGTAGGTGATGAGGTTCGCCCGGTACAGCTCGTACAGGGACTGGTTCATCGTCCGCATCCCCTGCTTGCCCCCGGTCTGGATGATCGAGTACATCTGGTGCGCCTTGTCGTCGCGGATGAGGGCCCGGACCGCGGAGGTGGCGATCAGGATCTCGGAAGCCAGGACCCGCCCGCGCCCGTTCGCCCGGGGGATGAGCTGCTGGGCGAAGATCGCCTGGATCACGAAGCTGAGCTGGGTCCGGATCTGCTGCTGCTGGTACGAGGGGAACACGTCCACGATCCGGTTCACGGTCTGGATCGAGTCCGAGGTGTGCAGCGTGGCGAAGGTGAGGTGACCGGTCTCCGCCAGGGTCAGGGCGGATTCGATGGTCTCCACGTCCCGCATCTCGCCGATCAGGATCACGTCCGGATCCTGCCGGAGCACGGACCTCAGGGCGTTCTTGAACCCGTGGGTGTCCGACCCCACCTCCCGCTGGTTGAAGAGGCAGTTCTTGTTCCGGTGCAGGAACTCGATGGGGTCCTCGATGGTCACCACGTGGGCCGAGCGCGTCTGGTTGATGTAGTCGATCATGGCGGCCAGCGTCGTGGACTTCCCGCTCCCGGTGGCCCCCGTGACCAGGATCAGCCCCTTGGGAAGCTGGCAGAGGCTCTCGCAGATCGCCACCGGGAGACCCAGCTCCGCGAACCCCTTGATCTCGTAGGGGATGACCCGCAGCACCGCGGCCACGGTCCCCCGTTGCATGAAGACGTTCACCCGGAACCGCCCCAGGCCGTCGATGCCGAAGGACAGGTCCAGCTCGCAGTCCTTCTCGAACACGGCGATCTGCTCGCTCGAGAGCACCGAGTAGATCAGCTTCTGGGTCATGTCCGGCGTGAGCATCTCGTGCTCGGTGTTCACGAGCTTCCCGTCGATGCGGATCTTGGGCGGCGCTCCGGCGCTCAGGTGCAGGTCCGAACCCCTCCTCTGGACGAGGATGGTGAGCAGTTCCTCGATCGTGATCATGTCCGCTCCCAGTCGGCCATCGGCCGCAGTCCGGCGTGCGCTTCTCTTTTCTCCCCGACTATCGGGTTTTCACATTGAGAGCTGGAGCCGGAATCCGGGAGGCCGGGGGGGAGCGGAGGGGCCCGGAGGGCCGCGCCGCGGAGCCGGAAAGGGGGGGACGGACGGGCTCCTCCGTCCCCCTCAGTCCTCTTCCTTCTCCTTCGCCGCGCGGGCGATGACCCGGTCGGCGATGTGGGCGGGAACCGTGTCGTAGTGGGAAAACTGCACGGTGTACGTTCCCTCGCCCCCGGTCATGGACTGGAGATCCGCCGCGTAGGAGAGGAGCTCCGCGGCGGGCACCTGGGCGCGGATGAGCTGCATGCCGGCCAACGTGTCCATGCCCATGATGCGGCCGCGCCGGCTGTTCAGGTCCCCGGAGATGTCCCCCATCTTGTCCGAGGGGATGAGGATCTCCACGTCCATGATGGGCTCGAGGAGCACGGGGCGCGCGGCCTGGAAGGCCTCCTTGAAGGCGTTGCGGGCGGCGATCTGGAAGGCGATGTCCTTGGAGTCCACGGGGTGGTGCTTCCCGTCGTAGACCACGGCCCGGACATCCACGATCCGGTAGCCCGCCAGGACCCCCGCTTCCAGGACGGAGCGGATCCCCTTCTCGCAGGAGGGGATGAACTGCCCCGGGATGTTTCCCCCCACCACCTCGTTGGCGAACTCGAAGCCCGCCCCGCGCTCCAGCGGCTCCACCCGGAGATGGACCTCGGCGAACTGGCCGGCCCCCCCCGTCTGCTTCTTGTGACGGTACTTCGCGTCCCCCTTCGCGGTGATGGTCTCCCGGTAGGAGATCTTCGGCGGTCGCGTCTCCAT
>JAOZQC010000037.1 GCA_029932425.1 Planctomycetota bacterium
CGGCCACGAAGGAGATCGTCCTCGACATCACGGGCATGGTCTGAGCCTCGTCCCGCCCTCCGCAGGTGCGGAGCCAGCTCATGGCGGTCGAGGGCGTGCGGCGCGTGACCGTCTCCCACGCCGGGAAGAAGGCCGTCTGCGTGGTGGACGAGGGCGTGGACCCCGAGGTCCTCCTCGAGTACCGGGAACCCCCCTACGGGGGATCGGTCCGCCGGGAGTAGCCGGCCCGCACTCCTCCTCCGACCGGGCCGCTTCCGCCGGATCCCGCCGCCCGCGGCGGGCCGTTTCCTCGGCCTCGATCCGCGGGGAGGGACTCCCCGCGGCGCCCGGCGCGTTCCCACGGCCTCCCGTCGAAGACCGCCCGCGGTGGACCGCGGGCGCCGCGCTCCGAGGGAAGCCCCTCCGCCGGAGGCCGCCGGGCGCCCCCGCCCCCCGCGCCGGAGGAGAAACGCAGGCTACCCGTCCGCCCCGGACTCCTCCCGGCCCTTGAGGGCGGCCTGGAGGCGGCGCCCCAGCGACTCGTAGGCCTCGCGCAGGGCCCCCGCGGCCTCCTCGTGCCCGGGGTCCAGGGCCAGCATCCGGAACGCCACGTCCAGGGTGGCGATGTGGTCCCGCCGGGCCCGGAGCATGGCCAGGAGCTCGTCGAAGGTCTCGAGGGAGTGCCGGGCCTTGAGCGCCACCCCCAGGGCCTCGGCGAGGTCGCGGACGTACTGCTTGCGGCCCGGGTGCAGCCGGCAGGCCTGGTCCAGGTGCTGCACGGCGGCCTCCAGGTCCCCCGCGGCCCGGTAGAGCTGCCCGAGCTGGTTCAGGAGCGCGGCGGCCTCCTTCTTCCGGCCCCGGTCCGTTTCCATCCGGGCCAGCTCCAGGAGCGCATCCGGGGAGAAGGGGTTCAGCCGCAGGACCTCCTGCCAGGCGTGCCGGGCCCGCTCCCCTTCGCCCCGGCGGCGGTAGAGGGCGGCGATGCGCCGGAGCCGCGCGAGCGCGTCCTCCCGGGATCCGAGCCGGGCCAGGACCAGGGCGAGGGTCTCGGCGAGATCCAGGTTCTTCGGGTCCAGCTCGACGGCGCGGGAGTAGGTGTGCGCGGCGTCCGCGATCCGGCCCGCCGCGATCTGGTTTTCCCCGGCCCGGGAGAGGATCCGCACGGCCCCTTCCCGGTCCCCCAGCTCGACCCGCGCGTCGGCGATCCGGACCGCCGCCGTCGCCCCTTCCTGCCGGAGCTTCGAGAGCCGGCCGGCGAGCACGTCGAGCAGGCGCGCCGCTCTCCGGGGCCGCGAGCGCGTTCTCGCGAGGATCACGGGCACCAGCTCCCCCACCTCCGCGGCGGCGCCCGCCCGGTCCCCGGAGACCTCGAGGAGCCCGACGAGGGCGCTCCGGGCCCCGAGGGAGGAGGGGGCGATCTCCAGGGCGCGGCGGAGGATCCGGCCCGCGCCGTCCAGGTCCCGGCGGTCGCACCGGAGACGGGAGAGCGCGCGGCAGGCACCCACCGCCTCCCGGGTCCGGCCCAGGGAGGCGAGGATGTCGATCCGGTCCTCGAGGAGGGACTCGTCCCCGGGCAGGATTCGGAGGGCGGAGCCCACCGCCTGCTCGGCCTTCGCGGGCTCTCCCCGGCCGAGGTGGATTCCCGCGATGCGCTGCAGCTCGCGCGCCGCCTCCTCCTCGAGATCGAGGTCCAGGAGGATCCGGGAGAGACGGTGGCGGGCGGCGGGCGATCCGGGGACGAGGGCCACGGCCTTCTCCGCGGCGGCCCGCGCCTTCTCCGCCTCCCCCTCCGCACTCATCCGTCCCGCGTGCTCGAGGTAGCAGGCCGCGGCCTTCTCCCGCTCCCCGGTCTTCTCGTAGAGCTCGGCCAGGCGCAGCGAGAGATCGAAGCCGTCGAGGCCCAGCTCCGCCACCCGCTCGTAGAGCCGGATCAGCTTCTTGGGGGGCAGGCTGTCGCGCCGGTTCTCCGCCAGCATGAGGAGCTCGAGGGCGTTCTTGGGCCGGGTGAGGCCCTCCTCCCGCATCCGGCGGAGGATCTCCATGACCTCGAAGCGGTTGAGCCGCATCTCCCGGAGCACCTCCCCGATGTCCCGGACCCCGTCGATGAGCTCGATGAGACCGGCGACATGGGCGGGAAGACCCTCCCGTTCCACGTAGGAGCGGGCGTCGACGCCCGCCTCGTAGACGTCCTTCAGGGAGGGCGTGGTGCGGTTGAAGTTCTCGATGTCGTCCAGGATCTTCGTGACCTCGAGGAGCACGCTGTCCGCGTCGCTGCCCCCGCCCACGCGCGTCAGCTCCCGGATCGAGGGGCCCACCGCCTTTTCCGGGGGACCGCCGAAGAACTCGTAGGTGAGGTCCTTCCAGTGGAAGACCTCCACGAGCTCCTCCAGCATCTGGTAGTGGAGAGCGGCCTGCAGGTCGGCCTCGCTCACGAGACCCTTCTCCACCAGGACCTCCCCCAGGGGTTTCCCGTCCGCTCCCGAACCCTCCTCGAGGACGGAGCGGAGATCCTCCATCTCCACCACGTGCATGTTGTAGAGGATGCGGCAGATCCGGAACCGCGACCGCCGGGTGTACACGGCCTCCACCCGGCCCCGGTCGATGTGGATGTACTTCTCGCGCGTTCCGCTCACCACCCGCAGCGTTCCCACCTTGGAACTCTGCGCGAGAGCCTGCAGGAGCAGGCCGAAGTCGAACACATCGAGAGACGTCGTTCCCATGCCGTGGCCCCGAAACCGCCGCCGTCACGACTATCGGCACCGGGTGGAGGGCAAGCTGAGCCCAAAGGCGAGGGGCGGTGGGGAAGGGGGGACCCGGCCCCCGTCCTCCCGGATCACGGGGCGGGCGGCGTCAGCGGATCGCCTCCCGGATCTCCCGGAGCCGGCGGGCGGAGTAACGGTAGGTCTCGCTCTTCTCCGGGGCCCTCTTCAGGACCTCCCGGTAGCGGGCCGCGGCCTCCCGGAGCTCGCCCTGCCGGTCGAGGGAGCGGGCCTCGAGATAGAAGGGGGTGGGGTGGTCCGGGTAGAGCTGCTCGGCGCGACGGGCCTCGCGGAGAACGGCCTCCGTGTCCCGGCGCTCGAAGGCGAGCTGGGCGAGGTAGAGGTGCGGTTCGAAGAGATCGTCCTGCATCGCGGCCGCCTGCCGGAACTCCCGCCGCGCCTCGTCCTTGCGGCCCATGCGGTAGAGAACGACGCCCGCTCCGCTCCGGAAGAGGGCGTGGGTGGGCAGGCGCGCCCGGCATTCCTTGAGCTTCGCGAGCACGCCGTCGAGGCGGGATCGGTCTCCGCTCTTCGCGGCCTTTGCGAACTCCGCGTTGGCCCGGTCGTAGACGTCGTAGACCTTCTGGGCCTCCCGGAGCCGGGCGATCCGCATGTCCCACTCGGGCCGGTCCCGGACGAGACCCGCCCCGTCCGTGGCGAGGATCTCGGGGTACTTCTTCCGGATCTCCCGCTTGACGGCCCGGATCCGGTCGTCGTCCAGGGGGTGGGACCTGAGCCACACGGGGGTGTCACGGCCCCCGCCGAGCGTCTTGAAGATCTCGAAGATCTTCGGCATCTCGCGCGGGTCGTATCCCGCCTTCACCGCGTACTCCACGCCGCTCCGGTCCGCCTCCGCCTCCTGCTCCCGGCTGTAGCCGAGGAGCAGGATCTGGCCCCCCGCGGCGCCGAGGGAGAGGCCGAGCCGGGCCAGCTCCGAATCGGACCTCCCCACCCAGGCGCCCGCCCCGGCCAGGATGCCCCCGAGGAGGGTCCGCCGCCCGATGTCCTGGGCGATGTGCTTGTGGTTCACGTGTCCCAGCTCGTGACCCATGACGCACGCGAACTCGGCTTCCGTGTCCAGGCGATGGAGGAGCCCGCGCGTGATGCACACCGTGCCCCCGGGGAGCGCGAAGGCGTTCACCTCGGAGGAGTTGAGGATGGTGAAGTTCCAGGGGAGGTCCGGCCGGTGGGTCCTCTTCGCCATGCGGAGGACGATGTCCCCGCAGTACCGCTGGAGGTCCTCGTCCGGGTAGGCCCCCTCGTACTGCGCCTTGAACGACGGGGCGGCCTGCATGCCCATGGCGATCTCCTCCTGCTCGCTGATGGGCATCCCGAAGACGCTCTCCCCCGTCACCGGATCGGTGATGCAGGCGGGAAGGAGCAGGCTGAAGGCGGCGGCGACCAGGACCAGAAACGTCGTTTTCCGCATGGGGGCACCTCCCGCCCCCGGGGTGGGGGCCCTCCCGGAGCGCGCCCGGCCCGGGACCCGACCAGCATACCACTCCGGGACCCGGCGGGATCGGAAGAGGCTTTCGTCTTGTCCGGAAGCGCCTCCCCCTGCAGAATACGCCTGCGTCTCCCACGACCCCCGCCGACGGAGGAACCACCCATGCCCGGTGTCTACCTCGAGGTGCTCGGAGACGGAGGGAACCGGGGAGAGGTCCTGAAGCTTCCCGGCGAGAGCTTCCTCCTCGGCCGGTCGAAGCGGTGCCGGGTGCGGCTGGCGGGCGACGTGGTCTCCCGCGAGCACGCCTCCATCCGCCTGAAGGGTTCGACCTGGTATCTCGCGGACCGGAACAGCCGCAACGGCACCTTCCTGAACCGCCACCGGGTGGAGGAGGCGGCGCTCCGGCCTCTCGATCTGATCATGCTCGGAGAGGCCGGTCCCCGGGTCCGCGTCATCTCGCTGGAACCCGCCCCTCCCGTGAGCCCGGACGGGGAGGACCGCACGCGCTACCTCCGGGTGAAGCCCCGCTCCGGCCGCCGCCGGAAGCGGGAAAGGAGCGAGGAGCCGGTGGCGGAGGCGATCCTGGTGGAACCGGTGGAGCGCGGTGCATCCCCTCCCCGGGCCCGGTCCCCGAAGGCGCGCGAGACCCCGCCCCGCGAGCCGGAGCGGCGCCCGGCCCCGCCGCCTCCCGCCCGCGCTGCGGGCCCGGCCCGGCGTCCGCCCGTGCTCGTCCTGGCGGCGGCGGCCTTCGCCCTCCTCACCTGGTTCGAGGTCTGGGGGTACGGTTGGTTTCCTTACGCCGAGGTCTTCGCCCCCTGCATGTGGCTCTGGAGGGGGGTGGTGGAGGTGGCGCCCGGCGTCGCCCGCAACCTGGACCCGGACGCCATGCTCTGGATCACCCGGGCGCTCTTCCTCTCCTACTGCGTCCTCGTGGGCTTCCTCCTCCAGAGGCCCATCCGCCGCGGGAAGTGGATCCTCCTCCTCGGCGCCGGCCACTTCCTGGCGATCTTCGCCATGTACGGCTGGAAGCTCTGACGTTCGCGGGGCGCCGGTCCCCCGCGGGGGCTCCGCGGCCGGCGCCGCGGAGGGGGAGCCCTTCCCGGCCCTCCTCTCCTCTCCGGTGTGGTAGACTGAATTGCAATCGAGAAGCAAAGTCACTATCTGAGAGGGGAGACGCCATGCCCACCTTCCGCGACGTGCTGAATCACAAGGGGAAGGCGCTGTTCACGATCCGGCCCGAGGCGACGATCCGGGAGGCGGTCCGCTCGCTCGTGAGCCACGGCGTGGGTTCGCTCCTGGTCACCGACGAGGAAGGCCGGATCCGGGGCATCCTCACCGAGCGGGACATCCTTCGCTTCGTGGACGGCCATTGCCATCGGTTCTCCGAGGCCCGCGTCTCCGAGCGCATGACCCCGGAGGTCCACACGGGTGCCCCGGAGGACGACCTGGACGACGTGATGGACCGGATGACCGTGAAGCGCTTCCGGCACCTGCCCGTCCTCGAGGAGGGACGGCCCGTGGCCATGATCTCCATCGGCGACGTGGTGAACGCCCTCCGGTCCGCGCACGAGTACGAGAACCGGCAGCTCAAGGGCTACATCTCCGGCGGCTACGCCTGACCCCGGCCGGGGGCGGGGGGGTGCCCGATTCCGGGGGCGGTTGCCGCCGGCGACCGCTATGATTCCGGGCATGAAGATCGCGAACCGCCCGCTGCTGGTCCTCGCCGTCCTGCTGGCGCTCTCCGCGTGCGCGCGGAAGGAAACCCCCCGAGAAGGGGCGGTCCCCACGGGTCCGCTGGCGGCGGAGGTCCGGGCCTCCCTCGCGGCGAACCCCGAGGCGGCGCGGACGCGGGTGCTCGTCCTCGGCTTCGACGGCGCCGACTTCGACATCCTGGACCCCCTGATCGAGGCGGGAGAGCTCCCGAACTTCGCCCGCGTGAAGCGGGAGGGCGCCTGGGGCAAGCTCCGGTCCATCACCCCGCTCCTCTCCCCCGTGATCTGGACCACGATCGCCACCGGCAAGGGACCCGCGGAGCACGGGATCCTCGACTTCGTCGTCCGGGACCCCAAGACGGGAGAGATGCTGTCCACGCCCTCCTACAACCGCCGGGTCCTGGCGGTGTGGAACATCCTCGGAGCCTACGGCCGCTCCGTGGGGGTGGTGGGATGGATGGTGACCTGGCCCGCGGAACCGGTGAACGGCTTCCTGATCTCGGACCTCCTGGATCCCATGGGCTGGCACTACGGAGACCGGACCGACGAGCGGAGGGAGCAGACCACCTGGCCCCCCTCGCTCGCCGGGGAGATCGAATCCTCGCTCGTCACGGTGGACGACGTGACCTTCGAGGAGGTCCGCCGCTTCCTCGATATCCCGGTGGAGACGTTCCGGAAGACCTACGCGCGGGCCCACCGCCCGGGCAACCTCGTGAACAACTTCCGGCTGCTCCTCGCCGCCGCGAGGACGTTCCAGGACCTGGGACTCGGGCTCTGGAAGGAGAGGAAGCCGGACTTCCAGGCGACCTACTTCGAGTTCTTCGACGCCTGCTGCCACACCTTCATGCCCTACGCGCCTCCGCGCCGGGACTTCATCGACCCGAAGGACTACGAGAAGTACCACCGGGCCGTGGCCGAGGTCTGCCGTTTCACCGACCGGCAGCTCGGCGCCTGGCTCGACGCCGCGGACGAGAACACCGTGGTGCTCGTCGTCTCCGACCACGGCTTTCGCAGCGGCCGGCAGCGCCTGCGCGAAGGGTCCGAGTTCCGCGACAAGACCGCGGCGCTCTGGCACCGGCCCTACGGGATCTTCCTGGCCTGGGGTCGGGGCGTGCGGAAGGGGGCGCGGGTGAAGGGGGCCAGCGTCTACGACATCACTCCCACCATCCTGGGCCTCATGGGGTTTCCCGCCGCGGAGGACATGCGGGGGCGCTTCCTGTCGGAGGCCTTCGAGCGGAAGCCGCCGGCCGCCCGCGTGAAGAGCTACGAGTCCGGACGCCGGGAGGAGGTGATCCGGCGCATGCGGAAGGTGGTGGCGAAGGACGATCCCCGGCTCCGGAAGATCCAGGCCCTGGGCTATCTCGGCGGCACCGACACCACCGGGGGGCACCTCAACCTCGCGGCCAACTACCTGAGCGAGGGCAAGCTCGACGAGGCGTTGAAGGAGTACCAGGCCGCCTCCCTGCAGGATCCCGCTTCCGGGATGATCCACCTGAACATCGGCGACGTGTACCTGAGGATGTCGGAGTGGGAGAAGGCCCTCCGGGAGTACCAGGCTGCGGCCTCCCTCGATCCCTCGCTCGTCCAGGCGCGCCTGCGGGAGGCCGTCGTCCTCCGCCGCCTGGGCCGGAAGGAACGGGCGCTCCAGCTCGCCCGCGACCTCGTGCGGCAGGAGCCCGAGAACGTGGACGCCCACGTGGAGCTCGGCACCTTCCTGCAGGACGCGGGGGAAGTGGCGGAGGCGGAGAGCATGTTCCGCAAGGCCCTGGAGCTCGAGCCCGATTCGCTCGAGGCCCGGAACCGCCTGGGCCTCCTCCTCCTCAAGACCGGGCGGTACGAGGCGGCGGAGAAGGAGTTCTCCGCGGCCCTGGATCTCGAGCCCGCGGCGGTCCGGATCTGGAACAACCTGGCCGTGACCCGGCTCAACCGGGCTCCCCATCTCCGCGATCCCCAGGAGAGGGAGCAGGCCTTCGATCGGGCCCTCGAGACCCTGAACCTGATCATCGAGCGCTTTCCCGACTACCCGAACGCCTACTACAACCGGGCCCAGCTCCGGGAACTCCGGGGGCAGAGGGACCGGGCCCGGCAGGACCTGGAGAAGGCGCTGCGGCTCCGCCCGGACTACCCCAAGGCCCGGGCCCTGCTCCGGCGCCTGGCCGGCCGCTGAATCGGCGGGCCGTTTCTCCCTTGCCCCATTGACAGCATCCCTTCCTCCCGGTGACAATGAGACCGCCGGGGCAGCGGTCAACACGGGTTTTCAGGGGGCAGTCATGAATGCGACGCCGATTCGCATGCGGGGTCTCTTCGTCTCTTGCCTGGGGGTGGCGATTCTCCTCGCGGGCTCGAGCGGGGTCCGCGCCGAGAACCTGGGCGTCCCCATCCAGCTGGGGGACTCCGCCATCTCCGCCGTCACTCCCGCCGGGGACGTGGACACCTTCGTGTTCGACGCCTTCCAGGGAGCGACCCTGAGCGCGCTCCTCGCCCCGAGGAAGGGGAGCGCCTTCGTGCCCGGACTCGAGCTCGTGGATCCGGAGGGGAACCTCCTGGACCTCTCTCCGTTCCTCACCCGGAAGAGGACGAAGCTCCTGCTCAAGAACTTCCCCTTCCCGGCCACGGGCCGCTACGCCCTCCGCGTGCGGGGGGCGGACGGGAGTACGGGGGCCTACCAGTTGAAGACCTCCGGCAAGCCGCCGAAGGCCATGGTCTTCAAGGGACGCACGCTGGCGCCCGGGGAGACGATGGACTTCGTCTTCGGCTCCACGATCGGATCGAAGGTCACCGTGAAGATGAAGGCCAGGGGCGGCGACCTCCAGGTGCTGTCCGTCTTCCGGCCGGACGGCCGGGAGCTGGCGGGGGGGATCGCGGAGTTCCAGCGGCACGGGTTGAAGCGGGCGGTCCTCTTTCCCGGCGACCTCTTCGGTGACTACGGCTTCCGCCTGGGGAACGCCACCGCGCCCGTCACCCTCGACGTGACGATCAAGCCCAAGCACGCCCGACACGCGAGACGGAAGATCGTCCTCTCGGAGAAGGAGCCGATCATCACCGAGGTGGATCCGCCCTTCGGGCGGGCGGGGGACCGGGTGTTGATCCGGGGGAAGAACTTCCTGGACCCGGCCTCCGAGGACACGCCGGACGGGGACATCATCGTGTTCATCGGGGCGAACCGGGCCACCGACGTCACCTTCCAGCGGGACACCGAGCTCCTCGTCACCGTTCCCGACGGGGAAGGCCGGGTGGACGTCACCGTGTACAACGTGGATGGGCAGGACGGCAGCCTGGAGGACGGGTTCATCTTCATCCCGGATCCCCCCGTGATCACCACCATCGATCCCGTGGAGGGACCCGATTCGGGCGGCACCACGGTGAACGTCTACGGGAAGAACCTGAGCTTCATCCAGCACGTCCGGATGGGCAGCGACGTGATCTCGGGCTCGATCGAGGTCGTCTCCGACACGCAGATCCGCTTCGTCACGGACGCCCACGCCCCCGGGCTCACCACCCTCATCCTCGAGGACCTGTGGGAGCGCACCGCCGTCCTCTCCGGCGCCTTCACGTTCGTGGGCCTCCCGGTGGTGGTCGAGGTGAGTCCCCTGGCGGGCACGAACAAGGGGGGCACGCTGGTCACGGTCACCGGACAGAACCTGCGGTCCGACGACCGCTTCTTCCTGGGCGGGAACGAGGTCGCCTTCACCGCGGTGAGCTCCTCCGAGGTGCGTTTCACCACTCCCCCCCACGACCTGGGGCTGGTGGATCTCGTCATCGAGGATCCCTGGGGGCGGAGGGTCACGGCGCCGGACGCCTTCGAGTACACCCTCGGTACCTTTGCGGACGTGACCAGCGCGAAGATGCCCGCCAACTCCGCCACCTCGGATGTGGGGGGCACGTGCATCGCCGTCGGCGACATCGACAAGGACAAGGACCCCGACGTGGTGATCGGGCGGGTGAAGCCCGCTTCGGGGAACGCGGTGATCGTCCTCCAGAACAACGGGACGGCGGGCTTCTCCCAGGTCGAGAACCGGGTGGTGAACAAGTACGACGCCGACGACGTGGCCCTGGGAGACCTGGACGGCGACGGCGACCTCGACCTGGTGATCACCCGGGACGGCGTGTACGTGAAGGGCTACACCTACACCTACACCAAGACCACCTGGTACTGGCGGTACAACATCCCCTACACCTCCACCCGCGTCCACCTGAACGACGGCACCGGCACCTTCAAGGAGTCCACCACCGCCCTGCCGGGTGCGCTCTCCGGGCAGGACGTGGACATCCTGCAGGCCGGGAGCGTGGTCCTCGGGGACCTGGACGGGGACAAGGACCTGGACATCGTGCTCACCCGGGGGAAGCCCGCCGCGGTTTCCTACTACTACCAGTACACCTACTCCTGGGGCGGCACGACCTACTACTACCAGTACTTCTATCAGAAGACCGACACCTCCATTCCCGCCACCCGCGTCCTCGTGAACGACGGCAACGCGAAGTTCACCAACGAGTCCAAGACGCGGCTGCCCTCGCCCTCCGCCGGCGATCTCCTCGTGGGGGACGACGTGGCGCTCGGCGACGTGGACGGCGACGGCTCTCTCGACATCATCCTCACCGGTGACGGGAGCAAGCTCCGCAGCTCCACGGCGGACGAGTACGTCAAGGGGTCGAAGACGCGGATCCTCCTGAACGACGGCAAGGGTTCCTTCACGAACAAGACGGCCACGTTCTTCCCCTCCACGAAGGACGGCGACGACTGGGGCGGCGTGGCCGTGGCCCTCGGTGACCTCGACGGGGACGGCATCGACGATCTCGTGCTGGGGGTGGACCACGGCCTCAAGAAGACCGACGGCACGTACCTCCCCTCCACGCGGGTGTTCCTGGGAGGCAAGTCGGGGATGACGGACAAGACCGCCGCCTGGATCCCGCCGGTCCGGTCCGACGGGCAGGGGGAGATCTGGAGGGCGAAGGCGCTGGCCGTGGCCGATCCCAACCGGGACGGCTACCCGGACGTCTTCCTCACGGACCGGAGCGTGGTGAACGTGCAGGACCCGGTCACCGGGCTCTTCACGAAGGCGGCCTCCGCCACCCGCTGGCTCATCAACTCGGGCAAGGCGCCGCTCCTGGCGGGCACCGCCAAGAACCTGCCGGACCCGGAGAAGACCGGAGACTACTACCTGGCCGACGCGCTGGCCCTGGGCGACGTGGACGGAGACACGGACCTCGATCTCGTGATCACCACGGACCTCGCCTCGTATCTCGGCGAGGGAAAGCGCCCCACGCGTCTTCTCGAGTTCCGCTGAAGATTACATACGGAGGCGGGAACGTTGTGTAACCTTCGCGGCGACTCCCCCCGCTCCTGAAGAGGCCACGCCTGCCGGCGGTGTTTCAGTCTTCCCCTTCCCTCTTCTCGCCCTTCTTCCCCCTACATCTTCTCGACGGCCTGCTTCGCGGGGTCGTCCGCGGCCCGGGCGGGGGCGGCGGGCAGGAGACAGCCGAGCGTCAACAGGAGAGCGTATCGCATGGTCCGGATCCTCCACGAGGCGCCACGTCCTTGAAACCCCGCCCCCGCCCCTCCGGTTGCGCCCCGGGGGGGACGGCGCCGGGGACCCGAAACGGTGCGGACAGGCCCGGATGTTTCAGGAAAGTGAAAAAGCCGTGCCTGTCAGCGATGTTTCACTTCTCCTCCCCCGCGGATCGAGAGGGACCGCCCGGCTCCCGGCTATCATGCCGGCGTGTGCATCCTCGTCATCCTGCGCAACCGGGTGAAGGGCTGGCCCCTGGTGGTGGGGGCGAACCGGGACGAGTTCCGGGACCGGCCCTGGGCGCCCCCGGCCCGGGACGGCGACCTCCTGACCCCGCGCGATCTCCGCGCGGGGGGCACGTGGATCGCCCTCCACGACGCCGGACTGCTGGTGGCGGTGACGAACCGGCCCGACCCCCCCCCGGATCCGACCCGGCCGTCGCGCGGGCTGCTCGCCCTCGAGCTGGCCCGCACGGGGGATCCCGGGGCGGCGAGGCGGCTCCTCGGGACGGAGCTCGGCCGGACCCCCCGGAACGCCTTCCAGGTCCTCCTGGCCACCGCGGAGGAGGCCCGGGTAGCCGTTCATCCCGGGGCTCGCGGCGGGCCCTTCGACGAGGTGGAGATCCCGGACGGAATCCACACCCTCACCCACCTCCGGGGGCTCGACGAGCTGGAGGACCGGGGCGCCCTCCGACCGCTCCGGGAGGCGGCGGAAGGGGACCTCCGGGACGTGATCGAGGCGATGCGCCGGGTCCTGGGCACGCACGCCCCGGCCGGACCCGCGGGACCCGACGAGATCTGCAAGCACGGCACCGACCGGGGCACGCTCTCCTCCTCCATCCTGGCGCTTCCGGCTCCCTCCCCGGGGACGCGCTCCGCCCTCTGGCTCTTCGCCCCCGGTCCTCCGTGCACCACTCCCTACCGGCCGGTGGAAGGGGCCCGGGGAGCCGGCGGGGACGATCCCCCGCGGTAGCGATACACCCGGTAGGCCTCCTGAGCCGGTCCGGAGACGGCCTCCAGGCGGCCCGCGGCCGCCAGCTCCTCCAGGCCCCGGGGGAGGCGGCGCTCCCGCGGCAGGAGCAGGAACACCCGTCCCCGCCCGGCCGCCGCCGCGAAGTACCTCTCCAGGGCCGCGCGGTCCCGGGGCGTCCTCCAGCCGATCTCCCCCGGCAGCAGGACCGGGCCGTAGGACCGCGTGCGGGCATCCAGGCAGTGGACGAGGGAGACCGGGGTTCCGCGCCAGGCTTTTGCGAGCCTCATCATCGACAGGATCGCCTCCTTCTCGCGTTCCCCGGCCCCCGAGATCGCGACCCGGGCCGCGGACACCGCCGGCTCGTTCCAGGTGCGGATCTCCCGCCCCAGGGAGCGGACCGCCCCGGCCCCGGAGACCGCGAGATGGAAGCCGAGGAGCCCT
>JAOZQC010000449.1 GCA_029932425.1 Planctomycetota bacterium
GAGCTCTTTCTCCCGGATCCGCCGCGTAACGTTCCGGAACCCTCGCGCGTCCGTACTTCCGAACCCGGCCGGGGACGGGCCCCGGCGGGAACGGACAAGGAGACGCGAAGATGAAGCTTGGACACCTCGTACTCATCGCCGCCCTGGTCACCGGCGGCACGGGATTCACGGTGCTGGCGCAGGATGCGGGCAAGGCCGCTCCGGCCCCCGCGGCGGAGAAGCCTTCCCCGGAGACCTTGCGGACCTGGCGGGACCGGATGCGGAAGCTCGGGGCCTCGGACGCCATGATGCGGCGCTGCCTCATGATGTCCCGGGCGCGGATCGACGCCTGGGACACCTCCGCGGTTCTCGCCCTGGCCGGCGAGCTGAGCCTCACCCCGGAGCAGGCGGCGAAGCTCACGGAGCTGTCGAAGAAGAATCGCGAGGCCGTGAAGGCCCTGCTCGACGAGAAGCAGAAGTCCGCACTGGCGGAGCTGGAGAAGACCCCGGCCTGCGCGGCGGGCATGGGGCGCTGGATGATGGACCGGATAAAGCAGGCGAGGAAGAGGGGCGCCTGGAGCGACACCCGGGACGGCTGCGCCATGGAGATGATGACCATGGCCTGCCCGATGGGGAACGACATGCCCTGCTGCCGCGACCGGGGCCCGTGGTGCGGGCGGGACCGGGCGCCGAGCCGCCGGGGAGGCTGCCGCGGGCGGTGAACGATTGGGTGAAGACCCCCCCCAGCCCCTGGTGGAGGAGGCCCGGAAGCGGGATCCGGCCGCGCTCGCCGCTCTCTGCACCCGGCTCTACCCCGACCTGGTCCGGTACATGCGATACCGGGTCGATCGGGAGGACGCGGAGGACCTCGCGGGCGAGGTGCTCGTGAGAGTCCTCCGCTCCATCGACGGGCAGACGGGCTCCCTGCCGGCCTGGGTCTTCACCATCGCCGGGAACGTGGTGAAGGATCACTACCGGCGACGGGGATCGACGCGGGAGGAGGCGATGAGCGAGAGGATCGAGGGCCTGCCGGACCGCGGGCGCGGCGAGGAGGAGTCCGTGAACCGCCGGATCGATCTCGAGGAGGCGGTGGCCCGGCTCACGGGGGACCAACGGGAGGTGGTGGCCCTGCGGTTCGCCCAGGGCCTCTCCACCGCGGAGGCGGCGCGGGTGATGGAGCGCTCGCCGGGGGCGGTGCGCGTCCTGCAGTTCCGGGCGCTTTCCGCCCTGCGGGAGATCCTGGGAGGTGGGAGATGAGGCGCGAGGAGGAGCGGGCCGAGATCCTCGACCGGTGCCTGGAACGGATGCGGCTCGGAGAGGACCCCGAGAGGGTCCTCGAGGAGCACCCCGAGGCCGCGGAGGAGATCCGGCCCCTCCTGGTCCTCGCGGAGGAGCTCGCGTCGAGACCCGCCCCGGCCCCCGCCGGGGAGGGGCTCGTGCGGTCCCTGATCCGGATGGCGGCGGATCCCGCGGCCCGGCCGGCGAGGCCCCGGCGAGCCCGGGGGGGCCTCCTGAACCTCCGGGTCTGGGCCCGCGCGGCGGTGCTCGTGCTCGCCGTGTTCCTGGCGGGATGGGGAGCGGTGAGCGCGTCCGCGAACGCGGTGGCGGGGGACATCCTCTACCCGGTGAAGCGGTTCGCGGAGAACGTCCGCTTCTTCCTCACCGTGAGCCCCGACGAGAAGGCGGAGCTCCGGATCTCCTTCTCCGCGGAGCGGCTCCGGGAGGCGGTGCGCAAGATGCAGCGGGGAGAAGGGGTGGACGAGGACCTCCTGCGCGAGATGCTGGAGGAGGCCCGGAAGGCGATGGACGGGATCGAGAGGATGCCCGCGGGGTCCCGGGAGATCCTGGCTCTCCGGGCGGCCCACCTGAGCGACTACCAGCGGGAGACGCTGGACCGGCTCCGGGCACGGGGCGGCGAGCGCGAGGAGAAGGTCCTCCGCAGCTACCGCGACCTGTGCGGCCGGCGCGGCTCCTGGATGCGCGAGGTCCTCTCCGGGGGGCGGGGTCCCGGGCCGGACGGCGCCCGACCCGGGAACGGGAACCGCCTGCGCCGCTGGCGGGAACGTTGCCCCGGCCGCCCCGGAGGCTGCCGCTAGCCTGCATTCCTCATCCGCACGCACGGTTTCCGGCGGATCGCGCCGCCCCGGGCGGGGTGGCTCCTCGTCGCGCCCGGTCCTCTTCGACGATCTCTCGCCGAAAACCGCCTGGGGTGGACCACCGGTTCCGCGCTCCGAGGAAACCCCGTTCCCACCGTCGGCCTGGAGCCATCGCCCGCACGCCCGCTGAGACGTGCAGGCTGGCCACGTGGCCCCGGCGGGGCACCGGGCCGGGTCCCCGCTTCCGGCCGCCTCGCGCCGTCAGTCCCCGGGGGGCACGCCGATCCCGGCCGCGCGGAGCGTCGCCTCGTCCGGGCCCCGGCCCGCGCAGCACTGCGCGAGCCTTCCGTCCACCACCACCGCGGGGACGCTGCGGATCCCGTACTCCTTCGCCCTCTCGGCCACCGAGGGGTCGTGCATGTCGAGGACCTCCACCGTGCAGGACGGGCAGGCCAGCCTCTCCACGAGGGCTCGGGCCTTCTCGCAAACGGGGCAGCCGGCCCCGAAGATCTCGATCTTCCGCCCCTGGCTCATCTTGCGGCTCCTTTCCGGGTTTCCCGGGACCGGGCGACGGGGGCCCCGGCCCGCGGCTCCTGCGACTTTCCGTCGCTCGCCGGGGAGTCTACACCCTGGAGTCAGGTACAAGGTCAAGGGGTTTCTCGAGGGAACCGCGAGAGGACCGGGAAGGGCGGCCGGAGAGAGGCCGGCGCTACCAGGGGGAGACGCCGGGGTAGGGGCGGTAGAGGCGGTCCGGGCGGGCGTGGCGGCTCTCGGGGTGCGGGTAGGGGGCCATCCAGGAGGGGCGCGCGGGGCGGTCCGGCCGCGCGGGCCGGGGCACCCGGTCGGTGGCGCAGGCGCCGGGCAGCGCGAGCAGGAGGGCGGCCAGGAGCGGGAAGAGGACCCATCGCATGGCCCGGATCCCACCCCGCCGGGGTCACGCTCTCGTCACGGGGGAGCGTCCGGCGCGAAGGGGGCGCCGGCCACCGGGGCCACGGGACGGGTCGTCGTCGCGCGCCGAACCGGGCGGGCCCTTCCTCGGGGACGCATTCCTCGCGTGCGGCGCGCTGGTGCGCCGGGCCCCACGCGGATCCGGGGCAGGACTCCGGGGTTGTGGACTCCGGGCCCCGCCGCATCGACTCCGCCGGGAACCGGCGGGGGAAGGCGGATCGTGAAGGTTACAGATTGCTCCTGTACCTTTCTTCCCTGTTCGCAGTCCACGATTTCGAAGGTCTCGCTGGAGGCGCCCGCCGCCGGGCGGCGAGGAGGGGGTCGGCCGCGGAACGCGGCCGGCGGGGGAGGATCCGCCTCC
>JAOZQC010000450.1 GCA_029932425.1 Planctomycetota bacterium
GGCCGCCCACACCATGGACGCGAATCCGCCAGGAAGGAAGGAGCGTTTCTTCACGGGAGTGCGAAGGGAGCGGAAGACCCGGCGGGCCGTGAAGATCATGGACCGGATCTCCCGCATCCTGATCGCCACGGGCGGCGCGGCCACCATCCTCGCCGTCCTCTTCATCTTCTTCTTCCTCCTCTACGTGGTGCTGCCTCTCTTCGGCGGCGGGTCCCTCGAGGAGAGCGGGGCGGCCCCGGTGGACGCCGCCGCGTCCCGCGGGCGGATCCTCGCCGCGGGAGCGGACGAGTACCGGCTCCTCGCCTGGCTCCTCCTCGAGGACGGGTTCCTGGAGGTCTACCGGGTGGATACCGGGGACCGGGTGCTCCGGCGCCGGCTCTACCCCGGAAGGAAACTCACCGCCGCCGCCCTGGCGGAGGGCTCGGGGGATGCGGTGTTCGGGTTCGCGGACGGAAGCGTGGCCCTCGGACGCATCCGGTTCCGGTCCCGGCTCTTCGAGCCGGACCGGGTCCCGGCGGGGTTTCCCCGGCCGGCCCCCGGTGACCTCGCGGACTACCGCGGGGGGCTCGTGCAGTGGACCCCCGGACACCAGCTCCGCTGGCTGAAGCCGGAGCTCGACCTCGAGAAGCCGGCGGATTGCGGGCTCCGGGAGCCCGTGCTCCGCCTCGACCTCACGATGAAGCCCTCCGGCCCCGTCTTCGCCGCCGTCACCGCGGGCGGCTCCGTGGTGGTGGAGGAAGCGAGGCGGCGCGAGAACTGGATCACGGGCGAGACCTCGGTGGAGATGCGGGGCGGCCGCCTGACCCTCTCGGAGCCCGGGGAGACCCCTCCCCCCCGCCACGTCCTCCTCTCCGCCCTGGGGACCTACCTGTATCTCGCGTGGGAGGACGGCACCCTCCTCCGGTACGACGTGAGTGACCTCGCCCGGCCCCGGAGCGCGGAGCGGGTGCGGCTCCTCCGGGACCGGGGGGGGCGCACCCGGCCCGACCTCCGGGTCACCGCGATGCGGTTCCTCGCCGGGAAGACCACGCTCCTGGTGGGCGATTCCTCGGGCCGGGTGCGCGCGTGGTTTCCCGCCCGGCCGGCGGATGCGGGCACGGTGGACGGGGTCGTCCTCGTGAACGGGCACGAGATCCCGGGTCCCCCCTCCCCCGTGGCGGGCTTCGCGCCCTCCCGCCGTTCACGCCTCGTGGCGGTGACCCACGCCGACGGCCGGGTGCGCCTCCTCCACGTCACCACGGAGGCCCTGGTCGCCGCCATCCGCACGGGGGACGGCGCTCCCCGGGCGACGATCCTCACGCCCAAGGAGGACGGCCTGCTCCTCCTGGCCGGGAGGCGGATCCTCTCCTACACCCTCGACGCGAAGTACCCGGAGGTGACGTTCGCCTCCCTTTTCGGACCCGTCTGGTACGAGGGTTACGCGAAGCCCCTCCTCAAGTGGCAGTCGACGGGGGACACCGACGATTACGAGCCCAAGCTGAGCCTCGTGCCTCTCGTGTTCGGGACCCTCAAGGCCGCCTTCTACTCCCTGCTCTTCGGCCTGCCCGTCGCCATCCTCGCCGCCGTCTTCAGCAGCGAGTTCCTCCACCCCCGGGTGCGGTCCCGGATCAAGCCCGTCATCGAGATCATGGCCGGCCTTCCCAGCGTGGTCCTCGGATTCCTCGCCGCCCTGGTGCTCGCCCCCTTCGTGGAGCGCGTGGTGACCACGGTCCTCACCGCTTTCCTCCTCGTCCCCGCCTCCTTCCTCCTGGGCGCGCACCTCTGGCAGCTCCTCCCCCGCCCGTGGGAGGCCCGCCTCCGGCGGCTCCGGCCGGCGGCGATCTGCGTGGCGCTCCTCCTGGGACTGCGGGTCGCCGCGGTCCTCGGCCCGGCGGCGGAGAGCCGCCTCTTCGGCGGCGACCTCAAGAGCTGGCTCTCGAGCCGCGCGGGGCCCGGCTGGGGCGGCTGGTTCCTCCTCCTGCTCCCGGTCTCCGCGCTTGTCGTCGCCGTGCTCTTCACGAGGGTCCTCGGCCTCTCCGACCGGCTGCGCCGCGCCACCGCGCACCTGGGCCGGGCGGCCTGCGCCCGCATCGACCTCGCGAAGTTCCTGGGGCTGTCGTGCGCGGTGGTGCTCCTCGCGGCCGCCGTCGCCCACCTCCTCCAGGCGCTCGGTCTGGACCCCCGGGGCACGGTCATGGGCACCTACGTCCAGAGAAACGCCCTCGTGGTGGGTTTCGTGATGGGCTTCGCCATCATCCCCCTCGTCTACACGCTTTCCGAGGACGCCCTCTCCGCGGTCCCCGACCACCTGCGGTCCGCCTCCCTCGGAGCCGGGGCCACCCCGTGGCAGACGGCGGTCCGCATCGTCGTCCCCACCGCCATGAGCGGCCTCTTCTCGGCCGCGATGATCGGGCTGGGCCGGGCGGTGGGCGAGACCATGATCGTCCTCATGGCCGCCGGCAACACCCCGATCCTCGACGGGAACGTCTTCAACGGTTTCCGCACGCTCTCCGCGAATCTGGCCACCGAGCTGCCGGAGGCGGTGGTGAACAGCGCCCACTACCGGACCCTCTTCCTCGCCGCCCTGGTGCTCTTCCTCATGACGTTCGTGGTGAACACGGTGGCGGAAGCGGTGCGCCTGCGGTTCCGAAGGAGGGCCTTCGAGCTGTGACCCCCCCTCCCGGTCCCACCGCCTCGAAGCCCGCCCGCCTCCCCCGCCGGGCCGCCGCCCGCCGCACCTCCCTTCACGCCCACGCCGAGCCCATGGTGTGGCTCACCGGGGGGGCGCTGGCCGTGTCCCTCCTCATGGTGGCGGGGCTCCTGCTCCTGGTGCTCGTTCGAGGGCTCGCCACCTTCTGGCCGGCGCCCCTGGAGCGGATCGCGACGGTGGACGGGAAGGTCTACCTGGGGGAGCTCGCGCGGACGGAGACCTACCGCCCCACCGAGGCCGAGATCGGAATGCTCCCCGCCGGGGAGCGCGCGGCGGCCCGGGCCAGGCTCGCGGCCGCGGGAGGGCGGGCCGAGCGGCGCCTGTACCGCACCGGGAACTTCGACCTCACGAACACCCACTTCCACTGGCTCTCCGACCTCGCGGTGAAGGAGGTCACGCGTCCTCCGGGGGCGGTGATCCTGGAGCGCCGGGCCTGGGGCCGCTTCTACGGCTTCCCCGCGGCCTTCCTCCTCGACGGGGCGCGGCGGGGTCGGACGCCGGAGGAGGCCTGGCGGCTCTCCCTCCGGTACCACGACGAGGAGCGGGAGCGCCGCCGCCCCGCGTTGATCCCACCGCGTTTCTTCAATCCCTGTTGGATCGACTCGGACAGGCAGTCCTGAACGAAGGCGAGCGCATCGTTGAAGTTACTCTTGCCGGCAACGTTGGGTCCGACAAAGGCCGTACACGG
>JAOZQC010000038.1:0-2090 GCA_029932425.1 Planctomycetota bacterium
AGGCCACCCCCACGCCCACGATGTAGAGGAGGGTGGCGTTGAAGCCCAGCAGCGAGGCCTCCTGGTGGGCGGCGGCGAGGATCTCGTCCTTCGACCAGAAACCCGCGAAGGGAAAGATCCCGGCCAGGGCCAGCGTCCCCACCCAGAAGGTCCAGGTGGTGTGCTTCATCTTCTTGGCCAGGCCCCCCATCTCGAAGATGTCGTAGGTGTGGCAGGCGTGGGCCACGCTCCCCGCCCCCAGGAACAGGAGGGACTTGAAGAAGGCGTGGGTGGTCAGGTGGAACATCCCCGCCCCCGCCCCCAGGAGACCGCAGGCCATGATCATGTAACCGAGCTGGCTCAACGTGGAGTAGGCCAGGATCCGCTTGATGTCCCGCTGCACGAAGGCGATGGAAGCCGCGAGGAAGGCGGTGATACCCCCCACGTAGGCGACGACCATGAGCGCGGTGGTCGACCAGGCGAAGAGCCAGAACGTCTGGACCACGAGGTACACGCCCGCGGCCACCATGGTGGCGGCGTGCATGAGGGCGGAGACCGGGGTGGGGCCTTCCATAGCGTCCGGCAGCCACACGTGCAGGGGGAACTGGGCCGACTTCCCCATGGCCCCCGTGAAGATGAGCACCGCCCCGCCCCAGAACATCCAGCCCATCTGCTGCTGCAGGGCGACCCGCAGCTCCTCGCTCGTGAACAGGGCCTTCAGGTGGGTGAAGGAGAGGGCGTCGAAGGGGCCGCCCCCCGTGAGGTGCTGCACCGTGGCGGGGTCGAGCCCGGAGACGAAGTCCTTCACGGCGAAGAAGATCATCAGGATGCCGAGCGTCATCCCGAAGTCGCCGATCCGGTTCGTCATGAAGGCCTTCTTGCCCGCCTCCGCCGCCGACGGCTTCTCGTAGAAGTAGCCGATCAGCATGTAGGAGCTCACCCCCACCAGCTCCCAGAAGATGAAGATCTGGATGAAGTTCGTGGCGAAGGTGATGCCCAGCATGGAAAAGGCGAAGAAGGCGAACTTCGCGAAGAAGCGGGACCAGCCCTCGTCCCCCTTCATGTAGCCGATGGCGTACACGAAGATGCAGGAGCCGACGATTCCCACCACCACCGCCATGAGCACGGCGACGAAGTCGACCTTCACCCCGAGGTGGAAGACCACGTCCCGGGTGATCGCCCAGTCGAACTGGCGCACCACCGTCTTGGCCGCCTCCGGATCCAGTCCCAGGAAGTGCAGGAGCAGGACCACGGAAAGGACGCCGGAGAGGATCATCGAGCCCACGGAGAGGAAGGCGGAGACCGCCTTCCTCTTCAGCGTGAAGACGGTGATGAGCACCGACGCCGCGAAGGGGGCGAAGAGGATGATGTAGGCCAGGGTTGCGACGGTGTTGTCGTCCATGGCGCCCTATCCCTGCATGAGGTCCATTTCGTCCACGTCCACGGTCCGGCGCTGCCGGAACACGGCGATGATGATCGCCAGCATGACCGCGGCCTCCGCCGCCGCCACCGTGATCGCGAAGAACACGAAGACCTGTCCCTGTTCGTTGCCGTGGAGCTTGCTGAAGGCCACGAGCGCGAGGTTCGCGGCGTTCAACATCAGCTCCAGGCACATGAGGATGATGATGGCGTTCCGCCTCACCACGACCCCGACGAGGCCGATGGAGAAGAGGATGCCCGCCACCACCAGGTAGTGCGCCACCTGGATATCCATGGCTAGAGCTTCCTCTTGGTCAGAGCCACCGCGCCGATGATCGCCGCGAGCAGCAGCACGCTCGTCACCTCGAAGGGCAGGAGCCACTGGCGGAAGAGGGGCAGCCCCACGGCCCGCACGGAGTCGCCGAGGCCGGAGGGAGCCCCGAGGAACCGCGCCATCGGTTCCCCGAACCACGGCTTCGCCGCCGCCACCGTGGAGACCAGGGCCGCCAGGAACAGCACGGCCGCGGTGACCCCCACGGCGGGGATGCGGGGCAGCGTGATCCGGCCGAGGTCCTCCCTGCGCAGATCGAGAAGCATGATCACGAAGAGGAAGAGGACCATGATGGCGCCGGCGTAGACCAGCACCTCGATGACCGCCAGGAAGTATGCCTGCATGATGACGAAGAGCCCCC